>NZ_JBJERV010000052.1:0-37407 GCF_051882455.1 Huintestinicola sp.
CGAAACTTTTACTATGACCTTATTTGTGCAACTTTTTTTATTTCTCCACTTTATCAACACGCTGAAATCAGTCACCCGAATTTAAAGGGTGACTGATTTATCATTTATCGGATTTTTTCTTTTCCTTGGTCTTGACTATTTTGGGAGCTGCTTTTTCCGTCACGCAGCTTTCGGAGACAATGACCTTGGAAATTCCCTCTTCGGAGGGAGCGCTGAACATTGTATCCTGGAGTATGCCCTCAACAATGGCACGAAGTCCTCTTGCGCCGGTTTTCTGCTTTATAGCCTCGGCAGCAATGGCTGTAAGAGCCTTTTCCTCGAACTCAAGCTCAATTCCGTCAAGCTTGAACAGGTGCTTGTACTGCTTCACAAGGGCATTTCTGGGTTCGGTGAGTATCTGAACGAGAGCCTCTTCGTCAAGCTCGTCAAGAACGGTGATAACGGGCAGTCTGCCCACCAGCTCGGGCACCATACCGAATTTTACAAGGTCCTGAGGAGTAACATCCTTGAAAATATTCTTCTCCTTTTCGGCTCTGCTCTTGATGTCAGCGCCGAAGCCGAGAGTTGTGGAGTCCTTGCGCTTTTTGATGGTCTGCTCCAGACCATCAAAGGCACCGCCGCAGATAAAGAGGATATTTTTGGTGTTTACCTGTATGCATTCCTGATTGGGGTGCTTTCTTCCGCCGTTGGGGGGAACGTTTGAAACTGTGCCCTCAACTATCTTCAGAAGCGCCTGCTGAACGCCCTCGCCGCTTACATCACGTGTAATGGAGGTATTTTCCGACTTTCTTGCTATCTTGTCTATCTCGTCAATGTAGATAATTCCGCGTTCAGCGGCTTCAACATCGTAATCCGCAGCCTGGAGAAGCCTTACAAGAACGTTCTCGACATCATCGCCCACATAGCCTGCCTCAGTGAGAGTAGTGGCGTCGGCAATGGCAAAGGGAACATCAAGGATCTTTGCAAGGGTGGAGGCAATAAGGGTCTTGCCCACGCCTGTGGGGCCAAGGAGAATAACGTTTGATTTCTGAAGCTCCACATCGTTCTTTTCTTCCTTGCCCGAAGCAATTCTCTTATAGTGGTTGTAAACCGCAACAGAGAGAGCTATCTTAGCCAGATCCTGACCGATAACATACTCATCGAGAACCTTCTTTATCTCTGCGGGCTTTTTTATCTTGAACTCGTGGGGAGCGTTCATCTTTTCAAGGCGCTCAAAATGCTGCGGATCGGGGATATATCCCAGCTGTTCGTTGTTCATAAGCATTTCGTAGCAGTAAACAACGCAGCTGTCGCAGATATTCGCACCACCTGCGGAAAAAACATTCTGAGCCGCTGTTTCGGGTCTGCCGCAGAAGCTGCAGCGCTTTGGTCCTCTTTCCGACGGCATTTGTTACCATTCCTTTCCTTGGGGAAAATCTATGTTTCTATAATATTATTGCCCTGCCGCCGAAACGACAGCAGAGCAAATGATGGGTTTTATCTGTGCTCTATGACCTTGTCGATGAGACCGTATTCCATTGCCTCTTCGGCAGTAAGGTAATTGTCTCTCTCGGTATCACGCTCGATAACGTCAAGAGGCTTGCCTGTATTCTTGGCAAGTATCTCGTTGAGCTTCTGACGAGTGTGGACCATATGGTCGGAGTGTATCTTGATATCGGTGCACTGACCGGAAATACCGCCGCCTGAAATAAGGGGCTGATGGATAAGTATCTCCGAATTGGGCAGAGCAAATCTTTTGCCCTTAGTGCCTGCGGAAAGGAGGAATGCTCCCATAGAAGCCGCCATACCCATACAGATAGTGGAAACATCGCACTTGATATACTGCATAGTATCGTAAATTGCCATTCCTGCGGTTATAACGCCGCCGGGGCTGTTGATGTAGAAGGAAATATCCTTTTCGGGATCCTGTCCCTCGAGAAACAGCATCTGGGCGATAACAAGACTTGCGGTGGTATTATTCACTTCCTCGGACAGAATGATAATTCTGTCGGTAAGGAGTCTGGAATAAATATCCATACTGCGCTCGCCGCGTCCGGTCTGTTCAACAACATATGGCACTAAGCTCATTCAGAAACACCTCCGAAATGTATTTAAGCGGTAAATTACTTGATAACAGCGTTGTCCTTAACAAACTTGGAAGCCTCGGTAACAAGCATATCAGACTTGAGAGCAGTGGGGCTTACCATGTTCATGAGCTGGTTGAGGGGAACCTTGTAGTTCTCGGACATCTTCTTGAGCTCTTCCATAACCTGCTCGTCTGTAACCTCGATATTTTCAAGCTTTGCGATCTGCTCGAGAGCGAGTCTGAGCTTAACGGTCTTTTCAGCCTGATCCTTGAAGGTATCTCTGAAAGCAGCCTCGTCCATACCTGTGAAGGAGAGGTACATGGGAAGGTCAAGACCCTGCTGGGAAAGTCTCATCTCGAAATCCCTTACCATATCGTCGATCTTGTGCTCGAACATAACCTGAGGGATCTCAGCATTCATCTTCTCGATAACCTTGTCATATACAGCGTTTTCAGCAGCAGCCTCGGCATTCTTTGCAGCATTATCCTCAAGCTTCTTCTTGAGGTCAGCCTTCAGCTCGTCGAGAGTATCGAACTCGGAAGTATCCTTAGCGAAATCATCATCAAGCTCGGGAAGCTCGGTAGCCTTGATCTCGTGGAGCTTGATCTTGAACTCAGCAGGCTTGCCTGCAAGCTCTTCCATCTGGTAGTTCTCGGGGAAGGTCACATTGATTGTGAAATCCTCGCCTGTGGACTTGCCGACGATCTGCTCCTCGAAGCCGGGAATGAACTGACCGGAACCGATCTTGAGGCTGAAGCCGTCTTCCTTGCCGCCGTCGAATGCCTTACCGTCCATAAAGCCCTCGAAGTCGATAACAACGGTGTCGCCGTTCTCAACAGCTCTGTCCTCGATGGTGATAAGTCTGCCGTTTCTTTCCTGCATGGACTTGAGCTGATTGTCAACGTCCTCGTCGGTAATAGTCTTGACAGTTTTTTCAACTTCTATACCCTTATAATCGGAGATCTCTACCTCGGGCTTAGCGATGCACTTAACCTTGAAGGAAACGCCTGTGTCCTTGGAAAGAGCGGTAACATCGATCTCGGGGCGGTCAACTACCTCGATGCCTGCCTCGTCGATAGCCTTGCCCACAACGAAGGGAACCATTGCGTTAACAGCGTCATCATAGAAGCAGCTCTCGCCGTAAAGCTTCTCGATCATCTTTCTGGGAGCCTTGCCCTTTCTGAAGCCGGGAACGTTTATCTTGTTCTTAGCCTTCTGGTAAGCGGTCTGAACAGCGGACTCAAACTCCTCAGCGGAAGCCTCCACCTCAAGCTCATAAATGTTTGTTTCGATTTTATTTGTAGATTTTAAGCTCATTTACAACATCCTCCATTTTAATACAAGCATATAAAAAGATTATACCATAGTTTTTATAATAAAGCTATAGCAATTTTGATATTTCTGCATTTTGCACAAATTACATTATTTTAACAGGGCAAAATTGCACATAATCTGCGGAAACAAGCCGAAATTCAATGCCGTCCCGCTCACCATTCACCGCATATTGATGACCCTTTCCGTGAACATGACCGTAATAGCACTTTTTGATGTTATGCTTATACATCACGTCAAGCAGGTCGGGGTTGTACTCGTTTCCGTAAAGGGGGGGATAATGCAGAAAGACTATGGGCTCAAGCCCTGCCTGCTCCGCGGAAACGACAGAAGTTTCCAGGCGGCTTGCCTCTCTTGCCAGGACCTTTGCGTCAGCTGGCTCGCTGTCATCGTTTATCCAGCCTCGGGTGCCGCATATCCCGTAATTTCCGTAGACGTAATGGTTGTTGTGCAGGATATGTATGCTGTCAAAGCCCTTTTCCTCAAGAAACCTGTTCATTTTGGCGGCGGTGTTCCACCAGTAATCGTGATTGCCCTTGAGAATTATCTTTTGCCCGGGAAGCTCGTGGATAAATCGGAAATCGGGCTCCGCCTGTGCAAGGGACATTGCCCAGGAGATATCCCCGGGAATGACAATAGTGTCCTCCTCGGAGACCTCTCTTGTCCAGTTTTCCTTTATCCGTTCCATATAGCTGTCCCAGCCGCCGAAAATATCCATCGGCTTGTTTACCGAAAGGGACAGGTGCAGGTCACCCATTACAAAAAGCGCCATTTTCTTTCCTTTCCAAAACAGCGTTGCTGCGGCAGTCCCGATGATACGGTGACTTTAATGTATATTACAGAGAAAGGGATCTAAGAACAAAATCCTTCATTTCATCTCTGCCGATCACGCCTGTGAAGCGTATCTCCTTGTCTTTAAGCTCTGCAAGAGATTTGGGAACATCGTAGCCCGATACCTCGTGAAGCTTCTCCACCTTGTCAAACTCGTCCATATCGCCTGCTGTGCCCTCGATAGCCTCGAGAACTGCGGTGCTGAACTTGTAGGGGCTTGCGGTGGAAGCGATAACAGTCTTGGTGTTGTCGCCCGTAGCCTTCTTGTAATCCTCGTAGACCTTAACGGCAACAGCGGTGTGAGTGTCAAGGGTGTAGGAATATTTGTCGTAAATTTCCTTTATGCACGCCTTGGTCTGAACGTCGTCACAGCAGCCTGCGGCAAAATCAGCCTTGAGCTTTGCCTTAACATCATCTGTTACCTCGTATCTGCCCTCAGAAGCCAGCTTTCCGAACCACTCTCTTATCTGAGCGTCATTCTCGCCGCACATAATGTAGAGAAGTCTCTCAAGATTTGAGGAAATGAGAATGTCCATAGAGGGGGAAACGGTGGTGATGAACCTTCTGTTCCTGTCATAAACGCCTGTGTTTATGAAATCGGTGAGAACGTTATTTGCATTTGAAGCGCAGATAAGCTTGTTAACGGGCATACCCATATTCTTTGCATAGTAAGCCGCAAGGATATTGCCGAAATTTCCTGTGGGAACAACAACATTTATCTTGTCGCCCGCATTTATCTCGCCGTCCTTCACAAGCTCTGCATAGGTGGATATGTAGTAGATTATCTGAGGCGCAAGTCTGCCCCAGTTGATGGAGTTAGCAGAGGAGAACATCATACCGCCGTCGGAAAGCTTCTGCTTTATCTCCTCGTTTGTAAATACAGCCTTAACGCCGTTCTGGCAGTCGTCAAAATTGCCGTTTAAAGCGCATACGGTAACGTTCCTGCCTTCCTGAGTAGCCATCTGACGCTTCTGCATAGCGGAAACGCCGTCCTGGGGATAGAATACCATGATAGAAGTGCCCTCAACGTCTGCAAAGCCCTCAAGAGCAGCCTTTCCCGTATCGCCCGAGGTAGCAACGAGGATAACGACCTTCTTGTTGATACCTGTCTTTTTCAGGGAAGTAGTGAGCAGATAGGGGAGTATCTGGAGCGCCATATCCTTGAAAGCGCAGGTAGGACCGTGCCACAGCTCCAGGACATAGGTGCCGTCAAAAAGGTGGGATATCTCCGCAATATTTGCAGTGGCGAAGCTCTTGTCGTTGTATGCGCTCTCGGTGCAGTATTTAAGCTCTGCGTCGGTGAAATCGGTAAGGAACTTCTTGAAGATGTAAGCCGCTCTTTCGGCATAGCTCATATCTCCGAGACTTACGATCTCGTCCATGGAAATGGAGGGTATCTCGGAGGGAACGAAGAGTCCTCCGTCAGCGGAAATGCCCTGAACGATGGCTTCGGCAGAGCTGATCTTTACATCGCTGTTTCTGGTGCTTTTGTAAAACATATCAAATTTTCTTTCCTTTCTGATAATTTATATAAAGCAGTAAAAACCGCTGTTTTTTATAATGTGCTGTCCCCGCCGCCGTCATAGGCATTGTCCAGGTAGGAAAATTTTATGACCTTCCCGTTTTTTACGGTGACCTCGGAAATGTCAAATCTTGGCTGCAGCTCGTGTGGATATCTGACGGAATATTCCTGCGCCGCATTTATTATAAGGCTGCGCTTTCGCTTTCCCACCGCCTGCACGCCGCTTTCGAGAGCGGAAATGTCACGGGTCTTGACCTCCACAAAGGCAATGATGCCGTCCTTTTTGGCGATGATATCTATCTCGCCGCCCCTTATTCGGAAATTTCTGCGGATAATTTCATATCCCGATTTTTTGAGATAATAAGCCGTAAGCTCCTCGCCCAGCTTACCCGTTTCACTTCTGCTTTGCCGCATAATATTTTTTCAAAAATGACATTCTGTGGATAGGGGAGGGACCGTATTTGTCAAGCATTTCGTAATGAAGCTTTGTGCCGTAGCCCTTGTGGCGCTCAAACTGCCATTGGGGGTATTTCTCGGCAGCCTCTTTCATATACCTGTCACGGCTCACCTTTGCCAGCACGGAAGCTGCGGCAATGCTTGCGGAGGTGCCGTCACCCTTCACAACTGTCTCGCCTTCAATGGTAATAGGCGGGAATTTGTTCCCGTCCACAAGAGCATATCCGGGAGCCGCATCAAGCCCGTCCACAGCCCTTTTCATTGCAAGAAGCGCCGCCTGCAAAATGTTCAGCTGCTCTATCTCCTCAACGGTCGCGGTGGCGATACAGTATGATTTCGCCTTAGAAACTATCTCGTCAAAAAGCTCCTCGCGCTTTTTTTCGGTGAGCTTTTTGCTGTCATTTAAGCCCTCAATTACAACGCCGTCCTCAAGTATAACTGCGGCGGCATAAACGTCCCCCGCAAGAGGACCTCTGCCCGCCTCGTCGATACCGCAGAAAACGGGGTGAAAAAGCCTTACGGTCTTGTCGTATTCAAAAAGAGGAGAAAGCTCTGTCACCGTATTCAAGACAAATCCTCCTTATTCAGCAAATTCCCGGGGTGTCTCGAGAGTTATCCTGCCAAGCTTTCCGCTGCGAAACTCGTCAAGCACGGTAATTGCAGCTCTTTCGGTGTTTATCTCGCCGCCCGAAATGAGCATACCCCTTGCCTTTCCCACTCTCATAAGAAGCTCATAGCCCGAAAGACAGCCCATAGCTTCGCCGCTTTCGGTCATTTCGTCCTCCTCGGGGGTCTCAAGGCTTATCTTATACCGCTCTTTAAGCCCCTGGGGATAAATTTCCCTGAGCCTTACAAGCAGTCGGCAGGCAAGCAGCTCGGTGTCCACCACATCGTCCTTGACAGCGCCTGTGAACGCCAGCTTTTCGCCAACGGACATATCCTCAAACTTTGGCCACAGCACACCGGGCATATCCAGCAGCTCGATGTCATTATCCACCATTACCCACTGCTTTTCACGGGTAACGCCGGGGCGGTCCTCCACCTTGGCTTTTTTCTGTCCTGCCATACGGTTGATGAAGGAGGACTTGCCAACATTGGGGATACCGACCACCATAAGGTGCAGCACACGTCCGCTCATACCCTTGGAGGCATATTTTTCAATAAGAGGAGCAAGCGTCTCCCTTACCGCAGGGACAAATCTGTTAAGTCCCCTGCCCGTTCTGCAGTCCGCAGGAACAGCGCAAATGCCCTCACCGCGGAAAAAATCCACCCAACCCTGGGTGATCTTCTCGTCAGCAGCATCGCATTTGTTCAGTATCACGATGCGGGGCTTGCCCTCCACAAGAGTGTTTATCTCGGGATTTCTGCTGGACATTGGTACCCTTGCGTCAATGACCTCCACAACTGCGTCCACAAGCGGCAGACACTTTTCCATCATTCGCCGGGTCTTGGTCATATGCCCGGGAAACCACTGTATTGACGGTATTTCGTTCATCTGCCAAACTCCTTAAAACTCAAAAGAGGAAAGCAGGCGAAAGGCGAATGTCTTTCCGTCTGTCTTTCCTCCGTAAAATTTATGATTCCTGTTATTCAACAGTTCCTATACGATCCATAGGCCAAATTCTGAAAACTACCTTGCCAACTATCTCGTCCTCGGGAATAAAGCCGATCTTTGAGCTTCTGCTGTCGGCAGAGTGCATTCTGTTGTCGCCCATCACGAAATAATTTCCCTCGGGAACAGTAACAGGGTAATCGAAAGCGCCCTCGTCAAGCTGAGTAAGGTCGTTTATGTAGCTTTCCTGCAAAACCTCACCGTTAACCTTAACCACGCCGCTTTCAAAGTTTATGTCCACCTGGTCGCCGCCCTGAGCGATAACGCGCTTAACGATGGGCTTGCCCAGGCTCTGGCTGTCAACTATAACAATATCGCCCTTTTCGGGGGTATAGAAAAGATGATGAACAATAAGCTTTTCGCCGTCCTGGAGAGTGGGCACCATTGACTCGCCGTCAACATTAGCCTGTCTGAGCAGGAAGGTAAAAACAAGGATCACAGCAAAAAATGCGAATATAATGGTCTCCGACCACTCGAGAAATTCTTCATAGGGAGTGCCGTTTTTCTTATTTTCGTCAGCGTCCAGTGCTTCATAATTTATCTGAAACTTAGCCATTATGCTCATCCTTTCGTATTCCGTCAGGGACGGTCACTTGCGTTAATAGCAAAAAAGGGAACTGTCATATAAGTCCCCAAGCAACCGATACAAAAGCGTTTAAGGTACACAGCGGTGCGTCTGCAGCGCTGTGTACAATATAAGCTTTTCGGTCAATTGAAAGGAGTCTTATTCCTTTCACATTCAGCGGCAGATTACTGGATCTGCTCCTTAACCTTTGCAGCCTTGCCGACTCTGTCTCTGAGGTAGTAGAGCTTGCTTCTTCTGACTTTACCGTTTCTTACAACCTCTACCTTGTCAACAACGGGAGAATGTACAGGGAAAACTCTCTCGATGCCGCAGCCGTGAGCAACACGTCTTACGGTGAAGGTCTCCTGAATGCCGCCGTGTCTCTTAGCGATAACGGTGCCCTCGAAAACCTGGATCCTGTACTTCTGACCTTCCTTGATCCTTACGTGTACCTTAACGGTATCGCCCACCTCGAAAGCGGGAACCTCAGCCTTGAGGCTTGAGTCGCTGATAAGCTTGAGTGCGTCCATTTTTAAATCCTCCTAAAATCTCAAGACATTCTTACCCCGCGTGATATCCCCTCAAAAAGACGCCTGAGAGGGCGGTGCAGCGGACTGTCCTTTTAATGTTGTGAACGTTCTGTTCACAGCACTAATCTCGTCTTTTCGGCGCATAGGCATACTTCGACGGATTTTAAATGCGTATTTATTTTACCACATCTGCATAAAAATTTCAAGAGTTTTTTCACACATTTAAATTTTCTGCATTTTATTCAAATACTGCACCATCTGCACAAAGTATATTTGTACGTTTTGCACAACAAAGCTCTGCCATAATTCCACAGGAATTACAGTATCCGAGAAATGACTCGGTAAAAACTCCGCAGTTCAGATTAAGCTCATTTCCCGCAGGCAGCCGCAGCTCTGTCATTATCCCGTTTTCACACTCCGAAACGCCCCGGATATTGATATGGGGCTTGATATCCACCTCTATCATACCCTTTTTCTTAGAGTGCTTCATCACCTTGATGCTCTCCTGCGAGATATAAGCCGAAACAGCGCCTTTCAGAGCCCGGGTATCACCCGAAAAAATCGTCTCATATTCCGCAAAGCCGATATCCTTGTTCGGGTGAACGGGATATGCGGCGCTGAGTATCCTTATCCCCTCGGGACAGGCGCCGTTAAGCTTCCCGGCAATTTCCTCAAGGCTCACGTCCTCGACCACAGCCATATCCATAGGCTCTCTCAGTCCTTCCGTGCCAAGAGAAAGCGCCAGAGGGAAGTTCAGATATATCCTCGGATTAAACCCCTCCGAGTACCATACCGGAAGCCCCGAACGCTTCAAAGCCCTCTGCATTGTCCTCAGCAGGTCAAGGTGGGAGATGTAGATCGCTCTGTCCTTTTTTTCAAAAAAGACCCTGATGTTTTTCTTATCCAAAGCATTCCCTCCCCGACGCCTTGTTCACGCCGCAGCCGCTGCACTGTTCTCGGCAGCTTTTTGTGACCTTTCCCTCTTTCGCATTTTGGTTCTCGCGGATAAAAAAGCTCTTGTCTATCAAATAATCAAGGTGGTCCCAGGGCGCGACCTCGTCAGATCCCATAGCCCTGTGAGCGTAAAAATCAATATCCGTGCCCGTGTCCGCAAAAGCCGCCATCCATTCATCATAACGGTACATCTCGTCCCAGCCGTCGAATTTGCAGCCCCGTTCCCAGGCACGCTTTATTACAGCCCCAAGCCGCCTGTCGCCCTTTGCCAGAGCCGCCTCAAGAATGCTTATGCGGTAATTGTGATAGCTAACGTTTATATACCTCTTGCCCTTAGTGTTGTCAAGCAGCAGCTTCTGACGGCGGTTTATCTCGTCTATGCTGATCTGCGGCTCGAACTGAAACGGTGTAAAGGGCTTTGGCACAAAGGTGGCGCAGCTAATGGAAATGGAAAGCTTCTGACCCCTCGGACGGTTTTTCATATTGAAATACAGGTCTGCAATACGCTTTGCAAGGTCTGCAATGCCGATGATATCCTCGTCCGTCTCGGTGGGCAGACCCATCATAAAGTAGAGCTTAACTCCCGCATATCCGCCCTCGAAGGCAGTCCTGCAGGCTGACATTATCTCCTCCTCGTCAATGTTCTTGTTGATAACATCGCGAAGCCTCTGAGTGCCTGCCTCGGGAGCAAAGGTAAGACCGCTCTTTCTCACCTTTGAAAGCTGCTCCATAAGATTTTTGTTGAAACGGTCGATACGCATAGATGGGAGCGCAAGATTTACCCTCTCTCCCTCGGTGTACCCCGTCATTTCCGTAAGCATTTCCTCGATATCCGAATGGTCGCTGGTGCTGAGGGAAGCAAGGGACAGCTCCTCATATCCCGTAGACTCGCATAAAGCCTTCGCTTCATTAACAATAGTCCCCGTGGATTTTTCTCTGAAAGGTCGGTAAATAAAGCCCGCCTGACAGAATCGGCAGCCTCTTATGCACCCTCTGAGGACCTCCACCACCGCCCTGTCGTGAACTATCTCGGAAAAAGGCACCACAAAGCTTTCGGGATAAAAAACCTTGTCAAGGTCACTTATTATCCGCTTTGTGACCTTCCCGGGAACGCCCTCGCACACAGGCACCACCTTCTTGATTCGCCCGTCCTCAAGATAGGACACATTATATAATGAAGGCACATAGATACCCTTTATCCCCGCCGCACGTTTAAGAAAAGCCTTTTTAGTGTACTCGCCCGACTTTTTCATCTCCTCATAAAGCTCCATCAGCTCTATGTTGACCTCCTCGCCCTCTCCGATAACAAAAAGGTCAATAAAGTCGCACAGCGGCTCTGGATTGCATACGCAGGGACCTCCCGCAATGACAACAGGGTCATTTTCGTCTCTCTCGGAAGCAAGCACATTAAGCCCCGCCAGGTCCAGCATATTAAGGATATTCGTGTAGCAAAGCTCGTACTGAACGGTAAACCCTATAAAGTCAAAATCCTTTATGGGGTCAAGGCTCTCAAGCCCGTACAGCGGAATGTCATTTTCCCGCATTAGCTCCTCAAAATCTGTCCAGGGAGCGAAAACTCTCTCGCACCACCAGTTTTCACGGGCATTTTTCAGCGAGTAAAGTATCTTCATTCCGATGTGGGACATACCCACATCATAAGCGTCGGGAAAGCAGAAAGCAAACCGCACGTCCACCTTGCTTTTGTCCTTCACAACGCTGTTAAGCTCTCCGCCGATATATCTTGAGGGAGATTTTACTTTAAGCAGCAGCTTTTCAATTTTTTCACGCAGATTATCCATATTTTTCCTTTCATATCCGAACAGGCTCCTCCGAAAGCTCGGGAATAAGCCTTAAAATTTCCCTTACCACACCATTATCATCATTAGAAGGAGCAATAAAACCGGCACTCTCCTTCAGAACAGGGTGAGCATTTTCCATAGCAAAGCTGTACCTGCAGCAGCCCATCATCTCCAGGTCATTGAGATAATCCCCGAAAACCATAGCCTCCTCAAAGCCTGCCCCCAGCTTGTCCATCAGCTTTTTCACCGCATTTCCCTTGTTCACGTCTTTTCCCACAATATCCACCCACTGGGTATTTGACAGAATAACATTATACCTGTCCGAAAACCGCTTCATTGCAGGATATGTGAGCTGCTCCGCATTTTTGTCAAAAAGAGCCACCTTGATAATATGGTCATTCTGTGCAAAATCCTCAAGCCGATGAAGCACCTTTAGTCTTGCACAATAAATATTGCAGCTTTCGGAAAAATCGGGGTCGCTGTCCGTAACATAAGCGGACTTTTCCCCCGACAAGAGCACCCTCACGCCGTCATCATAAAGCTCTCTTGCACACTTTATCATCTCAAGCACGCCCTCGTCCGCCATCGGCAGGGAATAAACGCACTCGCCATTTTCAAAAGCAATGCCTCCGTTTTCCGCAATGAACATCATCTTGTCTCTCACAGGCTCAAAAAGCCGTTCCACGCCGTAATACTGTCTCCCCGAAGCGGCGGCGAAGACCACGCCCATTCGGTGCATACGCTCCACAAGCTCAAAAAATCCCTCGGGCAATTCGTGTGCGCTGTTTAAAAGTGTGCCGTCCAGATCGGCTGCAATAAATTTAATAATGTGGGGTCAATCCTTTCAAAAAATCATTTCCGAAACATATTATATCATATTTCGGAACGGATTTCAAGGACTTATGTGATTTATCCTTTCCTTTATCTTCTCCGTCCATTCATCGTCCTGACCGCCCACAAGAAAAACCTTGAAGCCGTATATTTTCCCGTTCTGAGCCACAGAAGGGTCATCGTCGATATGCAGGTCAATGCGGTATTTTGCAGGATACTTTGATGGCATAGCCTCCCGTCTTTCTCCTTGTACCTCTTTTTCGTGAACAGCGCCGTTTATCACCCTGTCCACCGTCAGCCCGTAGCAGCGGAAAAGCCCCCTGATATAGCCTTCCGAGCGGAATGAGGTGGTGTATATCCATATCCCGATATTATTCTCGCGAAGATAATGAAACAGCTCTTTTGTACCCAGCCGCAGACGCTCCTTAAAGATTAGACCGAACGGAAAACACGGCGGCTTTTCCGTTTTGAACTTATCCGGCGGAACGAAAAGGGTGTCGTCAAGGTCAAAGGATACTTTCATAAAATTCCCCCATAGCTTTGTCTGTTGCTATATTATAGCACATCTGTCCCAAAATGTCAATACCCAACCGAAACAAAAGTGCTGAATTGACCAAATTTCGTATAGATGCCCAAAATCCCATAGGAATAATTGTTGATATGATACATATGTACTAAAAAAGATGCCCAAATTCAAAAAAACGGTAACTCAGACCTCCGAGTTACCGCCGAAAATACCGTATCTGTTGTATATCCCTGCCGCAGAAACGCCGGACAGCTGAGCTAAATTCTGAAGCTCCGAGCCCTTCTTAGCCATCTTTGCGCCATAGGAATAGCTGCCCTTAAAAAGGGTCTTTGCCTGCTCCGCATTTTCCGAGAGAGCCTTTTCGTCCACCGAAAGAGTGCCGTCCTCGTTTGCGGTAATGCCCGCCTTTGAAAGAGCGCTCTCAAAGGAACGGGTAATGCCCGTCATACTGTCGCCCGTAAGCTTTGCGGCATAGCTCGTTGTATTTTTAAGAGCGCCCACAGCGCCGTTGTAGCTGTTCACAAAGCCCTTGACCTCTTCTGTAAGCTTTTCGGGGGACATATCCTCAGCCCCCATCAAAGTCACAGCGGAAAGACTCATAGCCTGAGCGTTTTCTTTAAGCTTAGCCGCATTTTCCGTTTCGGTCAGCGAACCGCTCTGGTAATATTTGGATATGGGATTTTCCGAGATGTCCGTCCTGTTGAGATAGGTCTTGCCCGTTTTCTCGCTGAGCTTTGAGTAAGCCTTTTTCAGCATTTTAGAGTTGACGGATGAACGGTTCAGCAGGGAAGCAAGCTGATTAGAAGTGCTGTTTCCCGAGCGGCTGAACATATTTGCCCTGAAATGCTCGATACCTCTGAGCGCCATAGCCATATCTCCTTACTGCTTGTTATTATCAGCCATCTGCTGCTTTGCGGTTGACAGCATAAGCTTTATTCTGTTCTCCTGATTAACTCTCGTTGCACCGGGGTCATAGTCAATGGGAACGATGTTGGACTGAGGGAAGGTCTCTCTCAGCTTACGTATCATGCCCTTGCCGATGATGTGATTGGGCAGACAGCCGAAGGGCTGAGCGCATACGATATTGTTAATGCCCATATGGATCATATCCACCATCTCAGCGGTCAGGAGCCAGCCCTCGCCCATTTTGTTTGCGGGGGAGATGAAGGGCTCAACGTCCTTTTTAGCCTCCTCAAAGGGAGTGGGACCGAAAAATCTGGTGCCCTTGACCGCCTTGATTATCTTGTTCTGCATCATCTTAAAGAAGCCCTTGACAGCGGTGGAGGCGATGTATTTTTTGTATTTAACGTGATAAAGCTCAGTCTCCACCACGTGATGGTCGCCCATAAAAATAAGGAAGTCGATAAGACCGGGGCAGTATACCTCGCAGCCCTCGGACTCCAGGAATTTCTGAAGCTCGTTGTTGCCGAGAGGGGAGTATTTGATGAATATCTCGCCCACAACGCCAACCTTTATCTTGTCGGGGTCGGGGGTGTATGGTATCTTTCCGAAATCCTCAACTATCTCCTTAGACACCTTGTCGAAAGCGCCGAAGTTAAAGTTTATCTCCACCAGCTTGTCCACCCACTTGTCGATGAGCCTGTCGCAGTCGCCCTTGTTGTTCTCATAGGGGCGCACCTGATTGGATATGAGCATAATGAGGTCGGCGTAGCATACAGCGGTGATAAGGTCGGCAAGAAGTGCGGGTGTCAGATGGAAGCCGGGGTTCTTTTCAAGGCTTGCAAGGTTCAGGGAAATAACGGGGACCTGCTCCATGCCGCACTTTTTCAGAGCCTTTCTGATAAGGTGGATATAATTGGAAGCTCGGCAGCCGCCGCCCGACTGTATCATCATAAGCGCGGTCTTGTTCACGTCATACTGACCCGATTTAAGAGCGTCGATAAACTGACCTATGCACAGCAGGGCAGGATAGCAGGTGTCGTTGTGAACGTAGCGCAGACCCTCGTCCACGATACGTCTGCCCGTAGTGGTGAGCAGCTTCATTCTGTATCCGTGATTGTTGAAAATTCTTTCAAGCAGTCTGAAATGTATGGGAAGCATATTGGGAATGAGAATAGTGTATTCCCTGCGCATTTCCTCTGTAAAGAGCAGTCTGCCCTGTTCGTTGTAAATAAGCTCTGCCATAAGGGTCTATCATCCTCGTTTCATTTGATAATACAGAGTAATTATATCACATTCGTCTGATTTTTACAAGACCTTTTGAAATTTTATTTATTAGAAAGTGATGAAAAGTTATCGGCAAAATTATTAAGGAACTCTGCCCAGTTTTCTCCCGCAATAAAAACATCATCAGCAATGATGTAGATCCTGCCGCTCTCACCGATAGCGATAAAGTCGTCGTTAATAAGCCCCAGCGGGATAATATAGTCGTTCATTCCCTCGGAAAGCTGCTTGAAAAGGTGAGCCGCCTCGTAAATATTTTCGGGATAGACCACCATCTTGTTCTCGATGTCCCCGTTTTCGGTAATGACGAACTGACCGTTGTCGAACTGTCCGTGCTTGCCGATGGAGAGCATATAAAAATCGTTTATGATATCCCTTGCGGTGTCAAAGAGCCGATAGCCCTCCTCCTCAAAAAATGCAAAGCATTCATCTAAGGAGTCCTCCGACATAAAACGCTGCTTGCCGTAGCCGCAGGACTCAATAAGCTTTTTCGCTCTTTCCGAAAGACCGTTAAGCTCCATTTATCTTTCATTCCTTTCAGATACGTCCCGAGGGGCGCTATAATACCAAATTACATTATACACCTCCGTGAAAAAAAAGTCAAGCACCCGAAAAAAACGGTTTATTTGTATCTGTTCATTACCACAGCGTCCGCAATGCTTTTGAAAACAGGACCGCAGGTAAGATTTCCCGAAACGCCCTCCTCGATCATCACCGTCACCGCATATCTGGGCTCGTCCGCAGGAAAAAATCCCGTAAACCAGCAGTTGAGCTTTTCATTTCCGTACTCGTCATATACCCAGGTCTGGGCTGTGGAGGTCTTGCCTCCGCCCGTTGTAAATTCGGGTATAGCCGCCGAATTTGCCTTGTACATGGTGGATATCATAAAATCCTTCAGCTTGTCGGCGGTGGACTTTTTCATAACCCGTGAAAAGTTCTTTATCTCCGCCGAAACAGCGCGGTCGCTCCGTCTGTCGGTAACACCGTTTATCAGCACGGGCGAGGGACATTCGCCCCCGTTTGCAATAGCTGCGGTGAGCATGGTTATCTGTAAGGGAGTGGCGGTGAGCTTTCCCTGACCGAAGGAGAAATTCGCCCTCTCCTCGGGAACAAGGAGCTCGCCCGTGCTTGGAAGATTTCCCTTTGCTGAGGTTATCCCAGGGGCAAAATATTTTCCCTCTCCGAAGCCCAGCCCTGCCGCAAAATCGTGGAAATACTCCGCAGGCAGGTCCTGACCCAGACAAATAAAATAGGGATTGCAGGACTCCACCATTGCCGTTCTCATATCCATTCTGCCGTGACCGCCGAATCTGTGACAGCCGAACTCGTCCTGTCTGACCGTAATGCTGCCCGTGCAGTCATAGGCATACTCCTCGGAAATGCCGTATTCAAGCGCCGCCCCCGCGGTCACAAGCTTGAAGACAGACCCCACGCTGTAAGCGGAAAAAGCCCTGTTTATAAAAGGGGAGTCCTCGGACTCAAGGCTGTTTTCCGGGTGAGATGGGTCAAAGGACGGCTTGCTTACAACAGCGCACAGCTCACCCGTAGAAATATCCATAACAATGGCGGCACCCTTGTCCACGTCCTTCATAGCCGCCTCTGCCGCACGCTGAACGGCGTAGTCGATAGATGTGCATATGCCCGTTTTAAAGCTTGTGACCCAGCGCATATCAATGCCCTCGCCCTCAAGCAGATCGCCCCTTGCGTCCACGCTGTAGCTTAGTGTGACCGAGCTTTTCGGCTCTCTGAGTACCGAGTCGTATGCCTGCTCAAGACCGCAGACCCCATGCCCGTCTCCTGTGTACCCGATAATATGAGCGCAGAGGCAGTCGTCATCGTAACGCCTGGAAACAGGGATCACCGTAACGCTTTTCAGCGCCCTTGTGTCCACGCCGCAGAGAAAAAGAGCGTCCCCGTCAATGCAGTCCTCATATTTCTCCATGTCGGTAATATGTCCCTCAAGCTCCTTTTTGTCGGCAGTCTCGGGATTTATCACCGCAATGTACTCCTCGCTCCTGTTCACAAGCCGTATGCCGTTTCTGTCAAATATCTCCCCGTATGAGCTTACCACCGTCACCTCTCTGGGAGCGGACATATCGTATTTCATATACACATCGCTGTTTATGTTTATGACCATAAGCCGCCACAGCAGAAAAATGCCTGTAAAGCCCGTAATTCCCGCGGCGGCAAGCAGCCGTCTGTTCACCTTTTCCAAAATGCTCCCTCTTTCCCGTATTTTGTCAATAAAATTATTGCCTGAAAGGGGCGGGGTTATTCAGAAAATCCGACCTTCGGAGCGGTTATTTATCCGACTGTCTCTGCATAGAATTAACTGTATTCAATTTGCAAATCGGAAAGGAAGGTTTTAAAAATGACAAAGTATTATCCCGAGGGCGCTCTTATAAATACTCCCGAAAACAAAGCAAAGCTCAGGAGTCTTGAGACACTTGAAGCAGCGGCGGAGAGCGGAGCCATACTTGAAGCAAGAGCGGCGGTGTGCGACAGCAGCCACGATCTCATTGTAGAGCTGCCCTGCGGACGTGGGATAATTCCCAGAAACGAGGGAGCGGTGGGCATTGAGGACGGCTCCACAAGGGATATCGCCCTGATAACAAAGGTAAACAAGCCCGTAGCTTTCAAGGTGATAAAGGCGGAGATGAAGGACGGAGCGGTGGTGGCAGAGCTTTCGCGGAGAGCGGCACAGGAGGAATGTCTCGAAAAATACGTAAGCAGGCTCAGAACGGGGGATATCATTCCCGCAAGAGTAACTCATCTCGAGCAGTTCGGCGCATTTGTGGATATCGGCTGCGGACTGCCCTCGCTTATTCCCATAGATTCAATGTCCGTCTCAAGGATATCCCACCCCTCGGACAGATTTTCCGTTGGGCAGTTCATAAGGGCAGCCGTCAAGGGGATAAACGGCAGCAGGATATGGCTCACCCACAAGGAGCTGCTTGGCACATGGGACGAAAATGCCGCCCGATTTTCCTGCGGAGAAACAGTCTCGGGAATAGTCCGCTCGGTGGAGGACTACGGCATATTCGTGGAGCTTGCACCCAACCTTGCAGGGCTTGCGGAGCCAAAGCCGGGGGTGAAGGCGGGGCAGTATGCAGGGGTGTACATAAAGGCGCTGATACCCGAAAAAATGAAGGTAAAGCTCATTATAGTGGACGTTTTCGATTCGGACGCGCCCCCCTCGCCCCCCGAGTATTTCATTCCTCCCGAGGTCACACACATTGACAGGTGGCGGTATACTTCCTCCCTGTCCGACAGGGTCATAGAAACGGTTTTTGAGTAAAATATATCCCGAGGGGAATTTTGCTGTTCCTCACGGGATATTTTTTGGCAATTTTTTAACAAAAAATTCATTTGATTTATCAATAAATATCTGAAAGATGTTAAAAAAAGCAACTCCCTGCAAAAATTTCAAAACCCCTTGAAATTCCCCGAAAAATATAGTATAATAAAATTACCGTTTATTTTGAAAAAAAGGAGCATAAAAAAATGTACAAGGATATCATTGACACCATTGGCTATGTTAATCAGGTCGATCCCGAGGTGGGCGAAGCTATGGGCAAGGAGCTTGCACGCCAGAAGAGAAACCTTGAGCTTATCGCCAGCGAGAATATCGTTTCCCCCGCAGTAATGGCGGCTATGGGCAGCGTTCTCACCAACAAGTACGCTGAGGGCTATCCCGGAAAGAGATACTACGGCGGCTGTCAGGACGTTGACATCGTTGAGACCATCGCCATCGAAAGAGCAAAGAAGCTTTTCGGCGCAAACTTCGCAAACGTTCAGCCCCACTCGGGCGCACAGGCAAACACCGCAGTTTATGTGGCTCTCCTCCAGCCCGGCGACACCGTTCTCGGAATGAGCCTTGCAGACGGCGGACATCTTACCCACGGCTCTCCCGTTAATATTTCGGGCAAATACTTCAACTTTGTTTCCTACGGTCTTGACGATGAAACAGAGATGATAAACTATGACACCGTTCAAAAGCTTGCAGAGGAGCACAGACCTAAGCTTATCGTTGCAGGCGCATCCGCATATCCCAGAGCTATCGACTTTGAGAAGCTTTCTCAGATCGCTAAGTCCGTAGGCGCATATCTTATGGTTGATATGGCTCATATCGCAGGACTTGTTGCCGCAGGTATGCACCAGTCTCCCGTTCCCTATGCAGATATCGTTACAACCACCACTCACAAGACTCTGAGAGGTCCCAGAGGCGGTCTTATCCTCACAAATGATGAGGCTCTTGCCAAGAAGATCAACTCCGCTATCTTCCCCGGCACTCAGGGCGGTCCTCTCATGCACATTATCGCAGGCAAGGCCGTCTGCTTCGGCGAGGCTCTCAAGCCCGAGTTCAAGGACTACGGCAGACGCATTGTTGAGAATGCTCAGGCTCTTGCAAAGGGACTTCTTGACAGAGGCTTCAACCTTGTTTCGGGCGGCACCGACAATCACCTTATGCTTGTTGACCTCCGTCCCTTCCACATCACAGGCAAGGAGCTTGAGAACCGTCTTGACGAGGTTTACATCACCGTTAACAAGAATGCGATACATAACGATCCCGAAAAGCCTTTCGTTACAAGCGGCGTAAGAATAGGTACACCTGCCGTTACCACAAGAGGTCTCGGCGTAGAGGAAATGGAAAAGATCGCAGAGTACATCTACCTCTGCGCTACCGATTTCGAGAACAGCGCCGACGCTATCCGCGCAGGCGTTACCGAGATCTGCAAGAAGTTCCCTCTTTACGAATAAGTTTTAGTTTGACTTTCGGGGGCAGGAGGCGGCGGTCTCCTGCCCCCATTTATGATTTATTCTTTAAAATTGCCGAATGACTTCCCGAAATTTATACATTGCAGAAGGCATTATTGTAAGGGAGGACTTGTAATATGAACAGAATTACAATAAAATGCCCAAAGTGCGGTAATTGTTTTGAGGCTGATAAAGATTCGGACACGTTTTCTTGCAGTCGCTGCGGCTGTGGATATAAAATATTGCGTGAAGATCAAAGTGATCCTGCACATCCGCAGAAAATCAGAATAATGATGCTTGAACAGGAAAAAAAGCAGGCTCCGATAAGTATTGGCAACAAGGGAGCATTACTAATAGTTTTGATAGCTTTCATTATATGGATAATTATTTTTTTGATACTTAATACATAATCAAAATATAACATTGAACCTATACTTGGAAAGGAATGAAAAAAATGCCCTCACCCCTTGCGGACAGGATACGCCCGAAAACTCTTGATGAAGTAGTGGGACAGCGGCATCTGCTGGACAAAGGCAGATATCTCAGACGGATAATCGACGGGGGAAATATCCCAAATATGATATTTTACGGACCCTCGGGTGTGGGCAAGACCACTGTTGCCCGTATAATCGCGGAAAACTCGGGAATGAAGCTCCATAAATTAAACGGCACCTCCGCAGGCATAGCCGATATCAAGGACGTGATCGCCGACACCTGCACCATCGACGGAATGAACGGCGTTCTGCTCTACCTGGACGAGATACAGTACCTTAACAAAAAGCAGCAGCAGTCTCTTCTTGAATATATCGAGAACGGGCAGATAACTCTCATTGCCTCCACCACCGAAAATCCCTATTTTTACGTGTACAACGCCATTCTCAGCCGAAGCGCGGTTTTCGAGTTCAAGCCCGTTACCGCCCAGGACGTTATCCCTGCGGTGGAGAGAGCCTTTCGTGTGCTTTCCGAGGAGTCGGGGGTGAAGATAAAGGCGGAAAAGGGCGTCTGCGAGCATATTGCAAGGGGCTGCGGGGGAGATGTCAGGAAGTCCGTCAGCGTGTGTGAGCTTTGCTTTCTGGGAGCGGAGAACAACGGCACAGAAGCTATTGTCACCTTAGATGAAGCCAGAGCCCTTACCCAGCGCAGCAATAACCGCTATGACCGTGACGGTGACGAGCATTACGACATTTTGTCCTCCCTGCAGAAATCCATTCGGGGCAGCGACGAAAACGCCGCCCTCCACTATGCCGCACGTCTTATCGAAGCAGGGGACATAATTTCCCTCTGTCGCAGACTGCTTGTTATCGCTTCTGAGGATATAGGTCTTGCCTATCCCATGGCGGCGGCGGTGACAAAGGCGTGCGTTGACAGCGCACTGCAGCTGGGACTTCCCGAGGCGCGGATACCCCTTGCCGAAGCGATTATCCTCCTTGCCACATCTCCCAAGTCAAATTCGGCGGAGGCGGCTATTGACGCAGCTTTGGAGGACGTCCGCACAAAGGAATGCGGCACTCCGCCACGGCATCTCCAGAACAAGCACTGCGACAGCACCGACGCGGATATCAAGGGTCAGCATTATCTCTATCCCCACGATTATCCAAATCATTATGTTCCTCAGCAGTATCTTCCCGACCCCATAAAGGACAGGGTGTACTACAAATTCGGCGACAACAAGACCGAGCAGGCGGCTTATGCGTACCGCAGGCATATCCTTGATGATAATGGGAAAAATAAATAAAAATCGGGGCTGCTGCAATGTGCTGCAACAGCCCCGATTTTTATTATTCCTCGTCCTCGCTCTCGGGCATATCCCAGTTGTGGTAAACATTCTGAACGTCGTCGTTGTCCTCAAGATGCTCAAGGAGAAGGTTCATCTTTCTGATAGCGTCCTCGTCGGTGAGGGTGGTGTAGGTAGAAGGGATCTGCATAGCCTCTGCGGAAAGAACATTGTAGCCCTTTGCGGTGAGAGCCTCTCTTACAGCGCCTACCTCGTTAGGCTCGGTCTCGATCTCGATCTCGTCCTCGTCCATTGTGAAGTCGGCAGCGCCGCAGTCGAAAATATCCTCCATTACCTTGTCCTCGTCAAGACCTGTGTTCTCAACGATAACAATGCCTTTTTCGCTGAACATAAAGGAAACGCAGCCTGTGGTGCCGAGATTTCCGCCGAACTTGTCGAAATAGTGACGGATATCGCCTGCGGTGCGGTTCTTGTTGTCGGTAAGGGTCTCAACTATTACCGCAACGCCGCAGGGACCGTAGCCCTCGTAAACGTTGGATTCGTAGTTGGTCTTGTCGCCGTCGCCCATTGCCTTCTTGATAATTCTGTCGATATTATCATTGGGAACGTTGTTGGACTTTGCCTTGGCGATAAGGTCTCTGAGCTTGGAGTTGTTGTTGGGGTCTCCGCCGCCTTCCTTAACGCATACGGCGATCTCTCTGCCTATCTTGGTGAAGATCTTAGCCTTTGCACCGTCGGTGGCTTCCTTTTTTCTCTTGATGTTGTTCCATTTTGAATGACCTGACATAGTAAATTCTCCTTAAAATATAATTTTGTGTTCCGTCTTTGCCGGATTATTAAGCTTAATAAGCCCGGTTTCCTAAAATCTGTCAATAAAAAGCTTGTATGGTCTGTGACCGCAGATTATGGGGTCTCCGTGACCGCAGAGGATACGGTCGGGTGCGAGGGTTATTATCCGCTCGATAGCTTCTCTTGCCTTCTTGGGACTTTCGCTTATCATGGGGAACATGGGCAGGGGAGTGTTCATTATTGCGTCGCCTGCGTAAAGGTCGTACCCCACAGAGCTTTTGCAGAGTATGCCTATGGAGCCTTTGGTATGCCCCTCAAGATCTATTATCACCCCGTCAATGCCGTAGGGCTCAAGGTCCATGCCCTCCTCGGCGTATATGGCAGGGTCGAAGCGGTTCATTCGGATATGCATATTCATTTCCATCTGATTTTTCAGCAGCCTGCCGATAGGATTTGTTATGTAATAGGGGCGGCAGCCGTTGTCCCTTGCAAGGCGCATATCGTAGGGGCTTATCATAATGGGCGCATTGTAAAGCTTTGAGAAATATGCGGCGTTCTGGATATGGTCGGCGTGACCGTGGGTGAGGATAATAAGGGTGATATTGTAGTTTAACAGCCATGTCTCGATATGGTCGCGGTATTCCTCCCTGCCCGTATCCACAAGGATATCGCCCTTTCTGCCCCTTATAACGTAGCAGTTGGTCATACCGCAGTCGATCATGTTAATGTTTTCGAGCATCAGCAACAGGACTCACCTCCGTATTCTCCCAGATATATTCAAAAAGCTCTCTTATCCTGTCATGGCACCCCAGCAGATGAAGATAGCCGAAAAGGCACTCAAGCGACGTTGCCCTGTGATATTCCGCCGGGTCTGAGCTTTTCGGAACGCTTGCCGCACTGCATGAAGCGTTTCTGCCCCGTTTCATCACCGCCGCCTCGTCCTCGGTTAGAAGCGGCTCGATAAGCGCCGCCGCTCTCGCCTGATAATTTGCCCTTACCCTTTCCACCGAAGCGGGGTGGAGCTTCTTGACAGGCATATTCGCCCCCAGCACCAGCTTCTCCCTGACAAGCTGGCTGTAGACCGCGTCTCCGAGAAAGGCAAGGGTCAGAGGGCTGTACTGATTGACCTCACGTTTTTCTATAAGTAAGACCGTCCTTTCGTATCACATTATATGTGAGACTCCGCAGGATTTCCGAGTACATATACATATGCATAAATGCTGTCCTCGGAACCGTTCTGATATCTTTTCATTGCCCTTTGGGTCGGGAAAATGATGGTGCCGTTGCTAAGCTCAACAGACATATTTATTTCATCGCTGCCGCCCCATTTTCCGCCGTACAGACGGATAACGGTTTCGCCGATGTAGCTTGAAACGGCAAAGATTATCTGCCCTCTGTTTCGTGAAATTATGCCGCCTTCACCGCTTTGCTCATCAAAGAAGCGGTCGATCTCCTTCATACTTTCAAGCGAATAATCCGCATTATAGCCGGAGACATTCAAAGCATTTACCACCCATTCGCAGGCGGAATGGATATCGTCCTCAAGGGAAGGCTTTTTCTTTCCGAAAAGCTTGTCAATAATACTCATAAGTTTATCTCTCCCAAATCAGAATACAAAATCAAACTCAAATCCGAAAATGTTAACGGTGTCGCCCTCTTCGATGCCCATTTCTTCAAGCTTGTCGATAATGCCCGTGTTTCTGAGAACTCGCTGGAAATACTGGAGAGAAGCGTAGTCCTCCATATCAACGGTGCGCATGATATGCTCAAGCCAGGGGGCGGTAACGTAGAATACTGCGTCGTCTCCGCGGGTTATCTCGAAGCGCTCGCCCATGCCTGCCTGCTCGTCCAGCTCGGCGGGAGTGGGTGCCTCCACCTCATATTCCCTGATGGGAGGGAGCTTTTCAAGCTCCTTGTATGCGGCGTTTATAAGCTCTGCCGTTCCCTGCGTGGTAGCGGCGGATATTTCGTAAACGGGAAGTCCCTTGCTTTCGGCAAACTCCCTGAACTCTGCAATTTGCTCGGGAGCAGCCATATCGCACTTGTTTGCGGCAATTATCTGAGGACGCTCGGCAAGATCTTCCGAGAAATTTTTAAGCTCTCTGTTTATTATCTCAAAATCCTCCCGGGGGTCTCTGCCCTCGCTGCCCGAAACGTCAACCACGTGGATAATGAGCCTGCACCTGTCAACGTGGCGGAGAAACTCGTGACCCAGCCCCACGCCCTCGGAGGCTCCCTCGATAAGACCCGGGATATCCGCCATTACAAAGGAATGTCCCTCGCTTATCTTCACAACGCCCAGAACGGGGGTGAGGGTGGTGAAGTGGTAATTAGCTATCTTTGGCTTGGCTGCGGAAACCACCGAAATAAGGGTGGATTTGCCCACATTTGGAAATCCCACCAGACCCACGTCCGCAAGGAGCTTCAGCTCAAGGCTAACTTCAAATTCCTCGCCCATGAAGCCGGGCTTTGAGAATTTGGGTATCTGACGGGTGGGGGTGGCAAATCGGGCATTTCCCTTGCCGCCCTTGCCGCCCTTTGCAAGCACCTTCGGCTCGTCGGAGGACATATCCGCCATAACTCTGCCCGTGGCGGCGTCTCTTACAACGGTACCTCTGGGCACCTTGATAACAAGGTCAGGAGCATTTCTGCCCGTGCAGTTCCTTGAGGAGCCGTTCTGACCGCGCTCGGCTGCGAATTTTCTTTTGTATCTGAAATCGATAAGTGTGGAAAGGCTGTCGTCCACCGCAAAGACGATATTGCCGCCCTTGCCGCCGTCTCCGCCGTCGGGACCGCCTGCTGCAACGTATTTTTCACGGTGAAAGGAAACTGCGCCGTCTCCGCCGTCTCCCGCCTTTATCTTTATGACCGCTTTATCTACGAACATAGCTTTTTCCTTTCTGTCTGTGTGTAGTAACAATAATTATAATTATTATACCACTTTTTATGGGGATTTGTCAATATAAATCTTAAATCGGTATATATGTTCGGATTTGCGGGACGAATAATGCGGCTGTACCTAAAAAAGCACAGCCGCAAATTTTTTATCCGCAGTCCCAGTTAAACATTACCTTTGAAAAATCACACCTTGCAAGTTCGTCCTTTGATATAAAGAAATTGGCGATGCCCATATCTCCCCACATAATTTCAGAATTGCTTCCACGGATGGAAAAGCTGTCAAGTTGAAAAAGAAGGGTGTCGCAGTCGGTGCAGTCCGCATCACGTGGGTCGCTCTGAGTGAATAAGGGGTAGCCGCCTATTCGGGAATTATGCTTTTCGTATTCATTTTCATAGAGCCTTTCGGTGTCATATCCGTGTTTTTTTAGCTTGTATATCGTATTTATCCTTTCGCCGCATTCCTCGGAGCAATACGAGAAAAGCTTGTCTTCAAAGCGGCAGTCATTGATATCCGCATTGCAGGGCATAGTTTCGGAGGGGGGCAGCAGAAATTCGCCTGTTACGGGAAAACAGCCGTCAGGGTCGGGGGCGGGAATATCTTCGGAGGTGCAGAGCATTTCCCTGTCGGTGATGATATTTTCGTGATATATCACTCTGAAACCGTTCTGAGAAAAGGGCTCATCGTAATTCATACCGTACACACATTCGTCATTGTCATCGGCGCAGAAAAACTGGAGCATACCCTTCCCGGGAAAGCCCTCAAGCTTTGGCAGGCGGTCAAAATTCAGCTGTGCAAGAAATCTCAGGGGACTGTTTTCGCAGGCTCCGCTAAGTCCCTTGGGATACGGTAGCCCCTTGGGAAAATAGGGCATTCCGCCCACCTTGCTTTCAAATATGTCGATATTTTCGCCCTCGGAGGGGGTGAGCTTAATGCAGGGTCTGGGCGGCAGTTCTTTTTTTACCCTTTCGATAATAGGCATAATATCCCTTGAAACGGCTTCGCTGCGTTCCTCTTTCGCGTTTTTGGCAGGTGAAGCGTTATCGCTCGGAACGGAAACAAATTTGGAGATGATATCTGCCGCACCCTCAGCCATTTTATCCTTATCCGCCTGTGAATATATGGGTGTGTCGGGGTGAGCGGCGGTAAATTCGCTAACCTTTTCGTTTATTATTTTTGAGACCATAGCAAGAAAATCATTTCTGTCCTCAGCCATAAAAGTTCCCCTTTCTCTACAAAACCGCCCCGTCTGCAAATGTAAACGGGGCGTCAGTCTGTAGAAAAAACATATTACAGGATTTGACTTCAATACATACGTTACCGAGCCACAAATCGAAAAGATCATTTCTATCTTTCTAACGAGGCGGCTTCAGCGACACGCTGATCAGCAGTCAACGGCAATTTCAAGGATAGGCTCTGCAACGGAGGCTCCTGCGGGGACCATAGGCAGAACGTTTACGTCCTTGTCGATAATGCAGTTTATTAGAACGGGCTTGCCGCAGGAAACAGCGTACAGGAGCTTCTCCCTGACCTCGCTCTTCTTTGTGATGGTAACGGCTTCAATGCCGAAAGCCTTTGCAAGCATTTCAAAATCGGTGGGCTTTTCAAGGGTGGTCTGAGAGAAATGGCAGTTGTAGAAAAGTCTCTGCCACTGTCTTACCATTCCCAGAACGGTGTTGTTGAAAACAAGCTCGATAACGGGCATCCGGTACTTTGCCAGGGTGGAAAGCTCGGTCATATTCATATAGAAGCTTCCGTCGCCTGCTATGTTTACAACGGTCTTGTCGGGGTTGCCCACCTTTGCGCCGATAGCTGCGCCCAGACCGTAGCCCATTGTTCCGAGACCGCCCGATGTGGCAAGGCTCTTGGGATTTTTGAAGGGGAAATACTCGGCAGCCCACATCTGGTGCTGTCCTACCTCGGTGGTGATTATTGCGTCCCTGTTTGTGATGTCCGCGAGAGTCTCAAGCACGTACTGGGGAAGAACGGACTCCTCGTTCATGCCAACCTGCTTTAAAGGATAGGCTTTCTTCCACTCGGCTATCTGTGCCATCCATTCGGGGTGCTTTATCTCCTGCTTTTCCTTCAGCTTCTTTATTATCTCGGTGAGGACGAGCTTTACATCGCCCTGAACGTGAACGTCTGCGGGGACGTTCTTGTCAAACTCGGCAGGGTCAATTTCGATATGTACTATCTTTGCATTCTTGATGTTATTGCAGAATGAGGTGGTGTTGCAGGTAACGCGGTCGGAAAATCTTGAACCTAAAACAACGATAACATCGCTGTTAATAAGCGCCTGAGCAGATGTCTTTGTGCCGTGCATACCGAGCATACCCGTGTATCTGGGGCTTTCGTTGTCAAAGGAAGCCATACCCATAAGGGAAAGGCTTACGGGAGCGTCGATAAGGTCTGCAAACTCTGCAAGCTGTGCTTCCGCATTTGCGAGCACAACGCCGCCGCCTGCGAAAATGAAGGGCTTCTCTGCGGAAGCGATAACGCTTACAGCCTCTTCTATCTCGCTGTCCTTAACGCTTGAGCTGTGACCCTGCAATGGCTTAGGCTCATATTCGCACTTTGCTGCGGTGATGTCCTTGGGGATATCGATGAGAACGGGACCCTTTCTGCCGTCGTTTGCGATAAAGAAGGCTTCTCTGATTATATCCGCAAGGTCTTTAACGTCCTTTACGATATAGTTGTGCTTGGTGATGGGTATTGTGATGCCTGTGATGTCTACCTCCTGGAAGGAGTCGAGACCTAAGAGACTTGTGCCTACGTTTCCTGTGATGGCTACCATAGGGATACTGTCCATATTAGCGGTGGCAATGGCGGTAACAAGGTTTGTTGCGCCCGGTCCCGAGGTCGCGATAACAACGCCCGTTTTGCCTGTGGTGCGGGAATAGCCGTCTGCGGCGTGACCGGCGTTCTGCTCATGAGATGTGAGGATATGGGTTATCCTGTCGCTGTAATCGTAAAGTGCGTCGTAAATATTGAGCACTGCGCCTCCGGGATATCCGAAAACTGTGTCAACTCCCTGTTCAAGGAGACATTCGAGAATTATCTGTGAACCGTTGAGAAGCATTTTTATGATCTTTCCTTTCGTTAAATGTCCTGAATGCACAGGACGAAGCCCGACTCGGGCATATAGATCGTCAGAATTTTTCTGCTCTGAAATATCTCATTTGAAGTGAGCCGCAGAGGGGGTGTCCCTGAGACCGTTTCCGAAGGGTATTGCGTAAAACCCTGCGTTCGGCAGGACTGACTGCATTTGAGCATACTTAAAGCATTATAACTTATTCATTTTAACATATTTCGGAAAATATGTCAACGGTTTTGGGTGAAAAATGTATTATAAAATCGGAAAAATGAACAGAAAAAGGAGCTGTCCCAATAGGGTGTCCCTTTGCCGCTTCGTTGGTTAAAATGCGAAGCGCACAAAGTGTGCGGCACGGTACAGATAATTACTTCTTTATCGGTACTACCCTAAAGGAACGGCTCCTTTTGAAGCATTACATATTTTCCACAGTCTCAATGCCCAGAATATCAAGGTGCTTGATTATCATTTTACGGGTGAGAGCCGCAAGGGCGAGCCAGCTTGATTTTTTCTTCTCGTCGGGCTCGTTTATGATGTGGTTCTCGTGGTAGAAGCCCGAGAAGGAAACTGCCAGCTGATATGCGTTCTCGCAGATGTAGTTGGGCGCCTTCTCGCTCATTGCCCTGTCGAAAACATCGCCTGTCATAAGCATTTTCAGGATAAGCTCACGCTCGCTGTCGGTGTAAATTCCCGTAAGCTCCGCTTTTGCGTCTCCTGCCTTTTTCATGATGGAGTTTATGCGGGAAACGGTGTAGAGCAGGTAAATTCCCGTTTTTCCCTCGGCGGACATAAATTTGTCAAGGTCGAAAATGTAGTCCTTGGAGCGGTGGTTTATAAGGTCGCCGAACTTGATAGCCGCCATTCCCAGCTTGCGGGCATAGTCCTCCCTGTCCTCCTCGGAAACAAGCTCGGAGCCCTTGAGACGGTCGAGAGATGCGTCCGTAACGGTGTTTATAAGGTCGGAAAGGCGCATTACTCCGCCGTCACGGGTTTTATAAGGCTTTCCGTCGCTGCCGTTCATTGTGCCGAAGCCTAAAAATTCAAGCTCGGTCGCTTCGGGAACAAGCTCTGCACGCCTTGCGCAGCGGAACACCTGTGTAAAATGAAGCTCCTGACGGTTATCAACCACGTACCATATTTTGTCGGGGGCAAAATCCTTGTTTCGCTGAATGATGGTGGCAAGGTCGGTGGTGGCGTAGATGCTGGAATTATCCGACTTGCGGACGATAACGGGGGGCATGGGAGCCTTGTCGTCCTCCTTGGCAACGTCCACCACAAGGGCGCCGTCGCTTTCGTAGGACAGCTTCTTGTCCTCGAGTATCTTCATAAGCTCGGGGATATATTTGTCGGCGTCGCTCTCGCCGTACCAGTAGTCAAAATCCACGCCCAGCTTGCTGTAGTTATCCTTCAGGTCTGCTATTGATACACGGAGAATTTCCTTCCAGAGGGCGATATAGCCGGGTCTGCCGCTCTGAAGCTCAAAGGTGGCGGTGTGAGCCTTGTCCTTGAATACCTCGTCATTCTTGCTCTTTTTGCTGGCGGTGGGGTATACCTCGCAGAGCATTTCGGCGTCAAGAACGGGAACGCTGTCCTTATCGGGGTCAAAGTCCTCCGCAAAGCACCTTTCATTTGGGTATCTCTCTGCAAGCTCGGTGATAACGAGACCTATCTGGAGTCCCCAGTCGCCAAGGTGAACATCTCCGCAGACCTTGTTTCCGCAGGCGCGGGCAAGCCTTTTCAGAGCCTCGCCGATAATTGCGGAGCGGAGATGACCGATATGGAGGGGCTTTGCCACGTTGGGTCCGCCGTAGTCTATTACGATGGTCTCGGGCTTTTCAGCCTGGGGAACGCCGCAGAAGGGGTCGCTGTCGATAGATGCGGCGATGTCAAGCATACACTTATCTGTGAGAGTGAGATTTAAAAAGCCGGGCTTTACCACCTCAGCCTTGCTGAAAATGCTCTCCTCTCTGAGGACTGCTGCCACGTCCTCGGCTATCATAAAGGGAGCCTTATGGTATATTTTTGCTCCCGCAAAAGCGCCGTTGCACTGGAACTGACAGAGGTCAAGTCTGTCCGAGGCGGTCACAACGCCCATTTTAGGGTCGTAGCCGCATTTTTCAAAGGCTGCCGATACTATTTCCGTCAGCTTTTTTGTAATTGACTGCATTTTTATCAATCCTTCCGAAAATGATACTGTTTCCATTCTAACATATTTTTTCCCATAAGTCAATTATTACATTTAAAGATATTTTTTATTACCGATGGGGATTGACGGCGGTTTGCGGGCTGTGGTATAATGAAGAAAATTTTATGGGGAGCGGATATGATGAAGTTAAAAAAGTTATTCACGGTTTTATCTCTGATAACGGCTCTCAGCCTTTCTGCCTGTGCAGGCGCAGCTGAAAGCGATGGGGAGAGTGGGACGGTCCCTGAGACTGCTCGGAATGAAAATGTGCCTTCCGATGATTTTGCCCGGGCAGAGGAGGATATCGGCAACTGCATGAGCAGCCTTATTATGCTCAATTCCGATGAAAATACTGTTTCCGTAAGCTCTGAGGATATTTTCGGAGCCTCGTCGGAGGGCGGCGAGCTTACGAGATTTACTGATGAAAAGGGTACGCTTCTCAGAGTGCGGTCTGTTTTATTCGGCTCTGTGGGAAGCGTTGAGATAAATTACTATATTTTACGGGAGGGCAGGGGATATTACACCGTTCTTGAAAAGCATAACGATTCCGCTCAGCTTGGGAAGACTGACGGGGTTTTATACTATGGATTTAATGAATACTATATTGATGGTGACAGCTTTTTTATTATTGACAGAATAGCTCAAAGCCTTATTCCCTGTGAGGATGACCCCGTTTCGGCGGAAATAAAAAAACTGCTTGGCGGCGAAAATACATAATTTACCGTGCCTGTTTGGCTGAAAATCTGCCGGACAGGCAAATTATTTGAAAAAATTCGCCAAATTGTATTGAAATAATTCCCCAAACGTGATATAATTATAGTAAATTTGACTATTCGCTTTTATAATAAACGAATATGTTCGGTTTATATCAACATTTACAGCACGAAAGGAATTTATCTGATGAAAAAGCTTATGCTTGGAAACGAGGCGTTTGCCAGAGGTCTTTACGAGGCGGGTGTTACGGTAGTATCAAGCTACCCCGGAACTCCCTCCACCGAGATCACCGAATACGCCGCAAAATACGATGATATCTATGCAGAGTGGGCGCCCAACGAAAAGGTTGCCGCAGAGACTGCCATAGGCGCTTCTATTGCAGGCGCACGCTCATTCTGCGGAATGAAGCACGTGGGTCTTAATGTTGCCGCAGACCCCCTGTTCACCTTCTCCTACTCGGGAGTGAACGGCGGAATGGTGCTGGCGGTCGCAGACGACCCAGGTATGCATTCCTCTCAGAATGAGCAGGATTCTCGTCACTATGCCATTGCTGCAAAGGTGCCTATGCTGGAGCCTTCGGATTCCGCAGAGGTAAGGGATTTTGTAAAGGCTGCGTATGACATCTCCGAGGAGTTTGACACTCCCGTTATTGTGAGAATGTGCACAAGAGTGGCTCATTCCCAGTCTGCGGTCGAGCTTTTTGACAGGGAGGAAAGACCCCTCAAGGACTACGTTAAATGTCCTCAGAAGTATGTTATGATGCCTGCCTATGCTCGCCCGAGACACGTTGTTGTGGAGGAGCGCACGGCAAAGCTTACTACATATGCGGAAACCTCTCCTCTTAACAGGGTCATTGAAAACAACACCGATATCGGTATAATTACAAGCGGCATATGCTTTCAGTACGCAAGGGAGGCTATGGGCGACAAGGCTTCTTACCTGAAGCTCGGTATGGTAAATCCCTTCCCTGTAGAGCTTATCAAGGATTTCTGCGCACGTCACAAGACGGTTTACGTTATTGAGGAGCTTGACGATATCATTGAGACTCACTGCAAAAAGCTTGGTCTGAACGTTATCGGCAAGGAGCTTTTCGGATTTATCGGCGAATTTTCTCAGGCTGTGGTGGCAGAGAAGCTTCTGGGGGTCAAGAACGAGGTAATGACATTCCCCGAGAATGTTCCCGTCCGTCCTCCCGTTATGTGTGCGGGCTGTCCTCACAGAGGTCTTTTCTACTGCCTGTCAAAGAACAAGGTTACTGTTTCGGGTGATATCGGCTGCTACACTCTGGGTGCTTCCGCGCCTCTTAATGCTATGGACACTACTATCTGCATGGGCGCTTCCGTTTCCGCTCTTCACGGCTTTAACAAGGCAAGGGGTGAGAGTGCGGAGAAGTCTGCCGTTGCGGTCATCGGCGATTCTACATTCATGCACAGCGGTATTACGGGACTTGTTAATATCGCATACAATGCCACAAACTCCACTGTTATCATTCTCGACAACTCCATTACGGGTATGACGGGTCATCAGCAGAATCCCACTACGGGCAAAAATCTCAAGGGAGACCCTGCGGCGGCTGTTAACCTTGAGGAGCTTTGCCATGCGGTGGGCATAAAGAGAGTGGTTGTGGTTGACCCCTACGATCTGGCTCAGACTGAGGCTGCCATCAAGGAGGAGCTTGCGGCTCCCGAGCCTTCGGTCATCATTTCCCGCCGTCCCTGCGCTCTTCTTAAATACGTAAAGCACGAGGCTCCTCTCAAGGTGGATGAGAGCAAGTGCGTTGGCTGCAAGATGTGCTTAAAGCTTGGCTGTCCCGCTATTTCCGTAAGAAACGGAAAGTGCGTTATAGACCATACTCAGTGCGTTGGCTGCGGTATTTGTACCGAGGTCTGCAAGCCTAAGGCTATTGTTAAGTAAAAATAACGGAGCATCTCAAATGGATAACAGAGAAGAGAAAATATCTGAAGCTGCCGAGGCTGCCTGTAAGCCGCCCCTGCTGATATTCGTCAAGGCTATCATTGGGGCAATGCTTGGTGCGATACCTGCAATGCTTCTGTGGGCAGCTCTTCATAAGCTGGGTGTTATTCTTACGTCGGTATGCGGTTTTGTTATGTTTCTCGGAGAGATGATCGTCTGCGATCGGTTTATGGGAAAAAGCGGCAGGCTGAATATCAGGGCAATGCTTGTGATATGCGCTGTTGTTGCGATACCCGGTATTTATCTCTGCGAAAGATTTGTTTTTGCTTGTCAGCTGAGCGATTACCTGTATACCTTCGGATATCTACGCTCTGCAGACCTTAAAGAGTGTTTTATGAATTTTGAACGTGAGCTGGTGATTTTTGAGTCAAGGGGACATTTTATTTTATCTCTTGCTCTCAGTTATTTCTTTGCGGTGCTTGGCGGTATTCCGGGTGTCAGAAAACTTAAAAAACAATAAATTTATCAGGAGACTTATTTTATGGAAACAAGATCTATTATGATTGTCGGAGTCGGTGGACAGGGCTCGCTTCTCGCTTCAAGACTTCTGGGAAACGTGCTGCTTGCAAAGGGCTTCGATGTTAAGGTGTCCGAGGTCCACGGAATGTCCCAGAGGGGCGGCTCGGTCGTTACATATGTAAAGTACGGTGACGAGGTATGCTCTCCCGTTATCGAAAAGGGCGAGGCGGACGTTATCATCTCCTTTGAGATGCTTGAGTCTGCAAGGTGGCTGCCTTACCTCAAAAAGGGAGGCAAGCTCATTACCTCTACCCAGCAGCTTGATCCTATGCCCGTTATTACGGGTGCGGCACAGTATCCCGAGGATATTGCTGCTAAGATAAAGGAAATGGGTGTGGAGGTAACTGCCGTTGACGCTCTCGGTCTTGCGGAGCAGGCAGGCAATGCTAAGGCTTCAAATGTTGTGCTCATGGGCGTGGTTTCCGCTCAGACAGAGTTTGAGGAGCAGCTTTGGCAGAATGCTATTGAGCAGTGCGTTCCGCCTAAGTTTTTGGAGCTTAATAAGAAGGCTTTTGAGCTTGGCAGAAATGCAGGATAACTTTTTTGTTATGTATTTTATCTGCATATTGGGTCCAAGTTTATATGCATTAAATAAATAAACGGAGGTTTTTAAATTGGAAAATTATTGGAACAAGGAAATCGAATGTATGCCCCGTGAGGACATGAAAAAGCTGCAGGACGAGCGTCTTGTGGCTCAGGTGAAGCACGTTTATGAAAATGTGCCTTACTACAAGAAGCTGATGGACGAGAAGGGCGTTACCCCCGACGATATCAAGTCCACCGACGATCTTCACAAGCTGCCCTTCCTCACTAAGGCTGACCTGAGAGACGCTTATCCCTACGGTCTGCTTGCAATGCCTCTTTCCGAGTGCGTAAGAATTCAGTCCACAAGCGGTACTACGGGCAGACGTGTAGTTGCATTCTACACTCAGCACGATGTCGACCTCTGGGAGGACTGCTGTGCAAGAGCTATCACTGCGGCAGGCGGTACTAAGGACGATGTTTGTCAGGTCGCTTACGGCTACGGTCTGTTTACGGGAGGTCCCGGTCTTAACGGCGGTTCCCACAAGGTCGGCTGTCTTACTCTTCCCATGTCCTCGGGTAATACAGAGAGACAGATCCAGTTTATGAGAGATCTTAATGCTACTATCCTTTGCTGTACTCCTTCCTATGCCGCATACATAGGTGAGACACTCAAGGAAATGGGTCTTACTCCCGATGATATCAAGCTCAAGGCAGGTATTTTCGGCGCTGAGCCCTGGACTGAGGAAATGAGACGGGAGATCGAGAAATCTCTCGGCATCAAGGCATATGACATTTACGGTCTTACCGAGACAAGCGGTCCGGGCGTTGCATTTGAGTGCTGCGAGCAGTCGGGTATGCACATCAATGAGGACAACTTCATTGCCGAGATAATCGACCCCGACACGGGCGAGGTGCTTCCCGAGGGCTCGAAGGGCGAGCTGGTATTCACAAGCATTACCAAGGAGGCATTCCCTCTTCTCAGATACAGAACTCGTGATATCTGCGTTCTCAGCCGCAAAAAGTGCTCCTGCGGAAGAACTCTTATCAAGATGACAAAGCCTATGGGCAGAAGCGATGATATGCTCATTATCAGAGGCGTTAACGTATTCCCCTCACAGATAGAGACCGTTCTTCTCGAGCAGGGCTATGCTCCCAACTATCAGATAGAGGTCGACAGAGTTAACAACAGCGATACTCTCGATGTTTACGTTGAGATGAACGAGGAGCAGTTCACAGACACCGTTAAGGGCATTCAGGACAAGGAAAAGTCTCTTACTGCGGCTATCAAGCAGATACTCGGCATAAGCCCCAAGGTTCACCTTGTTTCTCCCAAGACCATTGCCAGAAGCGAAGGCAAGGCTGTAAGAGTTATCGACAAGAGAAAGCTTCACGACTGATTTTTGACGTACATTTTTATGTGCAGAAAGGAAGGTTATTATGTTAGTTAAGCAGTTATCGGTATTCGTAGAGAACAAGCCCGGCAAGCTCAGCGCTGTTACCCGTCTTTTAGCGGACAATGATATTGATATCCGTGCATTTTCCGTTGCAGATTCGCGTGATTTCGGCATTCTCCGCCTTATAGTGAACGACCCCGACAAGGCTTCTCAGGTGCTTAAAGACGCTGAGGTCACCATTTCTGTGACAAACGTCATTGCCGTTTGCATCGGCGACCGTCCCGGCGGTCTGGCTGAGGCTGTGGACTGCCTTTACAAGGCAAATATCTCCGTTGAGTATATGTACGCTTTCGTTGAAAAGTCCGGTGACGACGCTTTCGCTATCCTCAGAGTCGAGAACAATGACAAGGCTCTGGAGGCGCTTACTGAGGGCGGATTTAATATTCTGACGGCTGAAAGAGTTTATTCTATCTGATCGCTTTTTTCACATAAAAGCTTCGCTCCCTGTCGGGCTGACGGGGAGCGAATTGTATCATACATAAATTGTCATTCTATTACGGCGTCGTCCTGAGTGTATGCTTCAAGGGAATTTTCTTTTACCTGAATGCATATGTAGCTGATGGGGGAGTCTTCGGCTGCGGAAAACTGCCTTTTTGCCGAAGGAGAAATGCGGAGCCAGTCACCTGCTGAAAGCTCTACCTTTTCCCCGTCGATAACTGCGGTGCCCCTGCCTGAAAGTACAGCGTAGATCTCTTCGTTGCTTTTGTGAGAGTGGACAAAGGGTACGCCTGCACCTGCGGGAAGGGTGTTTATGCTTATTTCCGCTCCTGTCAGGGAAAGGGCGCTGTGAAGTTCGGTGCGAGCCTCGTTTGATACGGTTATTTTGCTGTAATTGGTCATTTGTATTACCTCCGATAATATAGTTGTAACTATCTTTGTTACAACTATATTATACAGCCTTCTTGTTGTAATGTCAATAGTTACAACGAACTTTTTTATAAAAAATTCGGCTGTGAATTTGGTAATTTTTCACAGCCGTTTATATATCAAGTATTTTATCCAGATCGTTTTTTACATCTTCAAGCGTAATAGATGCAAGTTCATTTTCCATTGCGGTCTGAACCTGTGCAAGCTTATCGTCAAGCACAGAATGGATATTGCTTCCGACAGGACATTTTTCATTGGGATTTTCGTGAAAATGAAACAGCTCGCCGCTGCCGACACATTCTACTGCTTTGTAAATATCAAGAAAGCTTATTTCGTTAAGGGGCTTGGCAATTGACGCTCCGCCCGAACCTCTTGCAATATCCACAAGCCCTGCCGATTTCAGCTGACCGAGAATTTTTCTCACAATAACGGGGTTTACGTTTGTGCTGCCCGCCAGAAAATCGCTTGTGACCTTGTATTCGTCCTTGAATTTATCTATACATATGAAAATGTGGACTGCAAGCGTAAATCTGCTTGAGATCTGCAAATTCTTCTGCACCTCCTTAAATTACTGCGGGAAAAATTAAAGTGTGGTCAAAACAAACAATAAAAGCACGTAACCAACGTAGTTACGTGCTTTTATCTGGCGCAGAAGGAGGGATTTGAACCCTCGCGCCGGTTTCCCGACCTAC
>NZ_JBJERV010000053.1:0-37268 GCF_051882455.1 Huintestinicola sp.
GCGTATTATAGCCGCCGTATTTTGTCCATAGGTTAATTGGTTATTAGTATTAGTCCGACCGTTTGCATTTTTCAGCACGTTTGAAAATCAGAAAACCCTGCCGCACATTCATACGGCAGGGTGAACTATCAATAATTATTTCAGCACGTAAACGTAAACAGGCTTGTTGCCCCACTGAATGCAGTCGTCATACTCGTTCATAAAGAGGTCAACGATGATGTGTCCCTTGCGGACGGAATAGCCTGTGTCTGCGGCAATTGCATAGCCGTAAACCTCGCCGTCCTCGGCAACTATGTAAAGCTCGGTGCCGTAAGGGATAATGTCGGGGTCAACCGCAACATAGCCCTGGAACACTGCCTTGCCTGTGGACATAAGAGCGTCGGGATCCGCGGTATATGCGCAGGCATTGCCTGTAAGTACCTTTACATATTCGGTGGGAATGCCGTTTTCGTCAAATTCCAGCCATTCGGGAAGATCAAAGAGGGAGATCGCACCCTCCTGGGGTCCAGAAGCGGGCTTCTCGGCTTCTTCCTGCTCATCTTCATCTTCAAGGGTGATATCCTCGGGGATATCGCTTATATCCTCATCGGCAGAAGCGTCCTCATTAACGTCAGCCTCTTCTGCGGATCCGGCTTTGGGAGCGGATCTGTCATATACTATTATTACTTCGTCCGCAGCGTCGTCAGCCTCGGCGCTGTCCTCTGTTTCAAGGTCCAGTGCGGAGGAAAGACCGCTGTTGTCATCTTCTCCGCCTGCAGCTGAGAGACGGGCGGAAACGCTCCTGCCGTTCTCCTGCTCGGGCTCTGCATCCTCTGCAACCTCGCTGATATTATCTGTATCCTCGGGGATATCATATGTATCTTCGGGGATATCCTCGGATATTTCTTCTTCGGGAACGGTCTCGTCAGCTTCATCGGAGTATGCTTCTTCATTCTCCTCGGGAACAGCTTCCTCTGTTTCCTCTTCCTCGGGGATCTCGTATGTCTCCTCGGACTGCTCAGGCTCCTCGTTATCGGGGCTCTCGTCAGCTGTCTCTTCTTCGGCATTATCGGGTACGGCAGCTTCGGCTGCTTCTTCGGTCTCGGGGCCCTCCTCAGCCTTGGAGTTCATTTCCTTCATATCCTCTGAAGAGAAATATTCCATATCGTGGGAATAGGTCCTCTTTTCGGTTTCTGCAGCTACTGTCTCCTCGGAGATAACGTCCGTTTCAAGGCTTACTGTGGATATATCCTCCGAATTTACTCCGCCGATGACTGCAAGCGCCGCAATTCCTGCGGTCATTGCTCCTGCTGCCATACAGCCTCTTATTCCCGAAAGCTTTAGCTTATGGGAAAATATCTCTTTGATCTTATTCATCATAAAAAATCTCCCTGACGGCTTTATTTTTTATATCCCTCTGCCGTCGTTTTTTGTATTACCACCTTTATACTTGCCGAATATTACGGAAAGTTTAACCATACTTCCGATCTTTGCTTCCCCTTTGACCCAAATTATTTCAAAAGGTTTCAAAACGGTTACAAATCGGAATGTACTTGTAATTATACCGTAATTTCTTTTTTGTGTCAAAGAAAAAAAATTGGGCGTTTTTGTGCAAGATGACCACAAAATGTTGATTGTATTCATAAAAAATGCGATTTCGGGGGCGTATTTCAGTTGTTTGGAACAAATGCGCTGTAATTTTTGGGCATTTAGACAAAATTGCTTTTTTCACCTTAAAACAGGGGCTTTTTTACAAAAAGTATAACCTTTATTGTAGACATTTGAAATTATATATACATATTTATCGGTGACAAACTTACATTTCAATGGGGTTATATTGTGATAATGCACATACAAATCGCCAATACATTGTGCATATAACCAAAATTATTCCGATAACGATACAATTTCAGCTTTTAAACGTTTGAAACCTTTTGCCGCACTTGAAAAATCTGTCTGAAAAGTATATAATAGTATTGTTAAGCTTAGAAGCCGTCTCAGACATACTATTATTATAGTGCAGCTGCCCGAAGAAAAGCTTCGGCAGATATGTCTGAGCGATGAAAGGAACGATATTATGAAAAACGAAATGCATCGCCGTGATACAAGAAACGCCCCCGATACAAGGGATATGATACGCACCGCCGTGCCCATTGTGGCTGCTCTTTTCCTCTTTCTTGTCTCCGCAGGCTACATCGCATACAGAATGGTAAGCAACTACAACTACAACGAGCGCTGGAAGGACTACGACGAGTGCGGTCTGGGCTGATAAGCGGGGATATTTGGATTTATGTACATCTATAATGCAGAGATCATCACGATGGAGGGGGAGATTTCCCGTATCCCCCTTGGATTTGTACGGGTGGAGGACGGTAAGATAACAGAGGTCTCCGAGGGTCGTCCCGAAAAAATATCCCCGGGAGATATTGACGGGGCGGGAAATATCCTTATGCCCGGATTTATCGATATCCACACCCATATGGGCTTTATCGGAGACGGTGCCAGCGATGAGGGAATTGACGTAAACGAGGGCAGCGACCCTGTTATGCCCCAGCTGCGCTCCGTGGACGGAATAAATTTCCGTGACGGCTATTTTGCTGACGCTGTGAGGGCAGGAGTTACCTCGGTGGTGACGGGAGTGGGCTCCCTTAATCCCATAGGCGGCGATATGCTGGCGCTCAAGACTTCTGCACGCTGTCTGGACGAGGCTGTCATCATGCGGTCGGGGATAAAATTTGCCCTGGGGGAAAATCCCAAATCCTACTACACCGAACGGGACGAGGCGCCTCAGACCAGAATGGCGACTGCCGCTCTTATAAGAGAGGCTCTCGAGAAGGCTAAACGCTATGGGGAACTGCTTGAACGGGCGGAGGAGCCTGAGGACAGACCCGATTATGACATAAAATGCGAAGCCCTATTGCCCTTGCTGAGAGGAGAGCTTAAAGCTCATTTTCACTGCCACAGGGCGGACGATATAATGACCGCTCTGAGAATTTGCGGCGAATTCGGGCTTGAGCCGCTGCTTGTCCACTGCACCGAGGGGCATCTTATTGCGGATATTTTAGGGGAAAAGGGCGCAAAGGCTGTGGTAGGACCCATAATCTGCGACAGAGGAAAGCCCGAGCTTGCAAATGCTTCTCTTGAGAATGCCGCAAAGCTTTACAGGGCAGGAGTAAAGGTGGCAATATGCACCGACCACCCCGAAAATCCCATAAATTTCCTCACCGCAGGTGCGGCATACTGTCACAAGTACGGTCTGCCGAAGGAAGAGGCTGTGAAAGCCATTACCATTACTGCCGCCGAGCTTGGAGGCTTCGGTGACAGGACAGGATCGATTGCTGTGGGAAAGGATGCAGACCTTATCCTTCTGAGCGGCGACCCCTTTGAGATACAGACAGATGTGCTTATGACTATGATAAACGGAAAAGTATATTTTGAAAGGAACTAAGCTGATGTCCCATAAAATAAGAAAAATTGCCGCAGGGATATGCGCCCTTGCAATGACCGCGTCGGTATTTTCCGCCTGCGGTGACAAGAACGCTCAGAGCGGCGTTGGAAACGGCTCGGAAGCCGTTTCAAATGAAGCGCAGGCTGCAGAAAGCAAAGAAGGTGAAGTTATGACGGAAATTGAGGAAAGAACAGATGACGGCATCAACGCTGTTTTCGGGGAAATAAGGACGGAATTTAATGATAGCCTTGACCTCTCCGACTATCCTCTCACCCCTTCCGAGGTGCCTGCCGATTTTACGCTGACTGTTGAGGCAGAAGGCGGAGTGCTTTCAGGCTCCGCTGTTACCGTAGATCTGCCTGAGGCATCGGGCGGCGGCTATGTTAACGGCGTTAATCAGGAAGGCGACGAGGTCAGGATGACCGCCGATATCCCCTACAGCGGCTTCTATGACCTTAATTTTCAGACCAAGGGCGGAAAAGGCAGAGTGAACAACGTTCTTCTGGACGGAATGAAGATAGGCGATATCACCACCTATTCCACCGAGCTTTTCGGAGATACCCCCCTTGACAACATCTACCTCGAAGCAGGCACTCACAATATTTCCATCACCCCCAGCTGGGGCTATATCGACATTGACTGTGTAATTATCTCCGCGGCGGCAAAGCCCGTTACCGAGGATACATACAAGGTAACTGCTCCCCTTTGCAATCCCAATGCGGACGAAAATGCACAGAGGCTTTACAAATTCCTCTGCGATGTTTACGGAAAATACTCCCTCGCAGGTCAGTATGCCGAAAAGGGAAGAGAGTCCTCAGAATTTGAAAAGATAACCGCAAAAACAGGCAAGTCCTTTGCGGTGCTTGGGCTTGAAATGGGCAACTACAGTCTGGGCAGCAAGGCTCACGGCACTGAGTCAAGATCGGTGGAATACGCTTATGACTGGTACAAGAATGCAGGAGGAATAGTTCAGCTTTGCTGGCACTGGACTTCCCCCGAGGAATATGCGGTCAACAGCGGCGATCACCCCTGGTACAGCTCCTTCTACAAGGAAGCTTCAAAGCTCGACCTGGACAAGATAATGAACGGCGAGGATGAAAAGGGATATCAGCTCCTTATGGACGATATTGACAATATGTCCGAGCAGCTTGCGCGTCTGAGAGACGCGGGCGTTCCCGTTCTGTGGAGACCTCTTCACGAGGCTTCGGGCGGCTGGTTCTGGTGGGGCGACTGCGAAGCTGAGAGCTACAAGAAGCTTTGGAATGTGATGTACGACAAGATGACAAACGAGCATGGCCTTACAAATCTTATATGGGTCTGGAACGGTCAGGATCCCGAATGGTATCCCGGGGACGAGACGGTTGACATCAACGGCTGGGATATTTACGCAGGAAATCACGTTGACACCTCACAGAGCGGACGCTTTGCGGATATGGCGGCAAATTACGGCGAAAAGACCAAGCTTATCGCTCTTACCGAAAACGGCTGCGTTATGGACCCCGACAAGGTGATGAACGACAATGCAAGGTGGCTCTTCTGGGGCACCTGGAGCGACCCCTTTACTATGAAGCTGGGCGTTGTGATAAACGATGAGTACACCACCATAGAGCTTCTTACAAAGGCGTATAATCACGAGAGGGTGCTTACTCTGGACGAGCTGCCCGATCTGAAAAATTATCCTTTGAACTGATACCGTATAATAATAATGACGGGGCAGCTACACGGTCCTACAGCTGCCCCGTCATATACTATTTAGTTATACTGCATTACCTCAAATCGGAATAGATCGCTCTGATTTGTTCATCGGTAAATCCTAAGGCTTTCATCTTACAGATAGCCGAGTTTCGCTCTTCGGCTCTTCCCTCCGCTCTTCCCTCGGCTTTGGCATTCTTCAGAGCGGAAGCTTCATCGTGGAGGGCTTTTTCACGCAGGCGGGCAATTTCTCTTATCTTTGTGTCCTCGGACATATCATAGATAACATTTACGGCTTTCTGCATAATGGGAACATTGGTCTGACTTATCATCTCTAATTCCTCCTCACTGTCGGCATTTATAAACTGCAGCCACAGTTCACGGCTGTTTTCGGGATCCGGCTTCTTTCCGACCTTTTTCAGCTCAAAGAAATGTATGCCGAATTTGTCGGAAAACACCTCGTCCGTACCCTTTATCATTGCGGCGACCTCGGTGTGGTAATCACTTCCCGAAAACATATTGAAATTTATGATATTTATGGTTATGGTCTGTTTCAGCTCGCTGTAGTCCTCGCCGCTTTTCAGCTCCGACGAGTACAGCTTTGCCCAGTAAAAAAGCGTTCTGTCACGGTAATCCGTATCGTTTTTCACCTGTATCTCCACATTTACAAGGCGGTCGTCCACTTTAAGGCTCAGATCAAGGCGGCTGAACTTGCCCGACAGAGTTTCGGGCGGCAGCTCGGGATTTGTTATCTTTATCTCCGATATGCTCTCCTGAGGAATGTCAAGCATACTCGCCACAAAGGAATACAGCATATCCTCGTTTTCCGTGAACAGCTTCTTGAATATTATATCCAGCTTTGCGGAAATTACATCTCTTGCCATGGGACTTTTCCTCCTTGTCATTTGGTGTCAATTATATTATATCACGTTTTTCACCGCTTTGCAAGAGAAAAAACAGACAGGCAAATTTCTGTCTGCCTGTCTGTTTTCGGAGGCGTTTTTATGCCCTGTCACTTTTCGGTCACAGCCATACTCAGCCCCGACTGTATGGTTTCCCCGATAAGAGGCTTGGTAAAACCGTTTTCAGCGTCGTTATAGGTAATGTCCGCACCTATCATAAGATGATCGTCGAAAAGGAGATTTACCGTCACATTATCGGGAAAGTCGGGGTAATTGAGAATTTTGTAGGTGTACATGGTCACCTTTTTTCCCGAGTAGGGAAGAAGGTCGAAGCCCTGGGACTTCTGCAGCTCATTGTACTCGTTATACGAGGCGTTGAACTGGGCAGGAATCTCGATGTCCCTGCTTTCGGGGTCGGGCTCCACGATCAGTCCGCATTTGTTTAAAAACTCCACCCTTTCCGCATTGCACTCGAAGGTGAACTGCTTCTCGGTCTCCGCCTCGTCCTTCGCGGTCAGCACGAACCAGGCAAGTCCCCCCAGAATTATGAAAACTATGGCGAGGAATATGCCCTTGCCCTTTTTTCTGCCGTTATCACGTCCGTCTGAATATTCTCTGCTCATAATTTACGCAACTCCATATAATAAATTTACCCCTCGGGGCAGCTGATACTTCATATATATGCAGACAGGGCTTAAAAAAGACAGGCTTTGAAAAATTCGCAAAAAATGACAGACGTGAGGCTGCAAAATTATTGACATAAAGGGAAAAGTCTGCTATAATGGTACTGTAATGCGGCGTATTGCCGAGGCAAAGAAATTATTATCTTGAAATGAGGAATTTAAATGTCTGCAAATATCGTTATCGGCACCCAGTGGGGCGACGAGGGCAAGGGTAAGGTCATAGATATCCTTGCTTCCCGTGCTGATGTTGTTGTCCGCGCTCAGGGCGGAAACAACGCAGGTCATACCGTTGCCAGCGGCGGCGAGACCTACAAGCTCCATCTTATCCCCTCGGGTATTCTCTATAAAGACACCCTCTGCCTTATCGGCGCAGGCGTGGTTCTCGACCCCAAGGATCTGCTGGGCGAGATAGACTCCCTTTCCGCAAGAGGAATTTCCTTTGACAATCTGAAAATTGACCCCAGAGCACATATCATTATGCCCTGGCATATCGCTCTTGACGGTCTTTCCGAGCAGTTCAGAGGAAACAAGGACATCGGCACCACTCACAGAGGTATCGGTCCCACTTATATGGACAAGTACGAGAGAAGCGGTCTGCGCTTCTATGACCTCGTTCACCCCGACATTTTCAGAGAAAAGGCAAAGAGCGTGGGCGAGCTGAAAAACGCCATCATCACAAAGGTATACGGCGGCGAGGCTATCGACCTTGACAAGGTTATCGAGGAATATATCGGCTACGGACAGCGCCTTGCAAGGTTTATGGACGATGTTTCCGTTCTTACCTATGAGGCTAAGAAGGCAGGCAAGACCATTCTTTTCGAGGGCGCACAGGCAACTCTCCTTGACATCGACTTCGGAACATATCCCTATGTTACTTCTTCTCACCCCCTGTCCGCAGGCGTATGCACAGGCTCGGGCGTTGGTCCTATGGTAATTGACGGCATCTACGGCGTTGCCAAGGCTTACACCACAAGAGTTGGCAAGGGTCCCTTCCCCACCGAGCTTAACGATGAAACGGGCGATTATATCCGCAACAAGGGCGGCGAGTTCGGAACAATTACGGGCAGACCCAGAAGAACAGGCTGGTTCGACTCTGTTATCGTTCGTCATGCTGTAAGAGTAAACGGTCTTTCCTCTCTGGTCATCAACAAGCTTGACACTCTTGCGGGACTTGATACTCTCAAGATCTGCGTTGCATACAAGAAGCCCGACGGCTCTGTTATCAGGGATTTCCCTCCCACCCTTGAGGGTCTTGAGGGCTGCGAGCCTGTTTACGAGGAATTCCCCGGCTTTAACGAGGATATTTCCGAGTGCAGAAAATTCGAGGAGCTTCCCGAGATATGCCGCAAGTATATCGCTCGTCTTGAGGAGCTTTGCGAGTGTCCTATCAGCATGGTAGGCGTGGGTCCCGACAGAGAGCAGGTAATTGAGAGATAACGCAGCTCCCCGACTTTATTATTTATATTTTATTCTTTATTCATTATTCTTTTTGATGGGTAATGACAGATACGGTAGATTTGCAATTTTCGGGGCGGAAGCGTATTTTCCGCCCCCTTTTTTTAGAATATGGCTATTACTGTGCCCGAACAGGAGATGACCAATGCTTTATTTATTGATTTTATCAGATACAGAGAAATCTTATGACAGTTACTCGGAAGATTTTTATATTGGCTTTTACGAAACCGCAGCTCAAGCAGCAGAAGTGGCTGAGTATTATCTTAACAACGTGACAGGCTTTTGTGATTTTCCCTGCACTTATCGTATTATACCAAAGGAGGTCGCAGGTGAATTTGAGAATACAAGTTCAAATCAAATTTTATTTATTCAAGGATATGATATCAACGAAAACCTTGATGAGATAAATATTATTGAAAGTCAATGCTATATTACCCAAGATCAAGCTGAAGCAGAACTTGAGCTGTTGAAAAATAATTATAAAAGAACGGAATGGACGGTCAGCAGCTGGACTATCGGACAAAATCAATGGCAAGAAGGCTTTTGCCGTAATTAAAACTCTCATAAAAAAGGAGCGCCAAAAAATGTTTGAAAATCTCAGATACATAAACACCCTTATGAACGAAGCCGTCGAAAAGGACAGCATTGCAGGCGGCAGCGTTATGGTTATCCATAAGGGCGAAACGGTTTACCAAGATCACTTCGGATACGCCGACAGGGCAAGCGGAAAGAAAATGGACGGGGATAACCTTTTCCGCCTTTTTTCCCTTACAAAGCCCATAACCGCCGCTGCCGCAATGCTCCTGCTTGAAAGAGGCAAAATTGAGCTTCGCTATCCGCTGAAATGGTTCCTGCCCACATTCGAAAACCCGCAGGTGCTTGATGAAAATGGGCTTCGTCCTGCGGACAGGGACATAACTCTCGGCGACCTGCTCACAATGACCTCGGGCATTTCCTATCCCGGCGGCACTCCCTCGGGTATGAAAATGGGCGAGGTATGGGGCAGGCAGTCCGACGCATACGAAAAGGGCGGCAAGCAGTTGTCCACACGTGATCTCGTCCTTGAAATGGGCAAGGTCCCTCTGGCGTTCACTCCCGGCGCTAAATGGGAATACGGCGCTTCTGCCGATGTTATGGCTGCGGTCATTGAGACAGTGAGCGGAATGAAGTACAGCGAGTTCCTTAAAAAGGAATTTTTCGAGCCTCTCGGTATGAACGACACGGGCTTTTACATTCCCGAGGAGAAATATCACCGCCTTGCCACCCCCTATGTTCAGACACCCGAGGGCAATGCAGTCTATACAAATCACGACCTTTGCATTACCGATTACAAAACGCCCCCCGCATTTGAGTCGGGCGGAGCGGGACTTGTTTCCACAATTGAGGATTACTCCAAATTCGTCAAAATGCTGATGGGCAGAGGGTCCTTGGGCGGCGTGCGGATACTGGGCAGAAAGACCGTTGAGCTTATGGCAAGCGACTGCCTGACCGATATGCAGAGAGCCTCCCTTGAGTGGGACAGTATGCTGGGACAGGGCTACGGCAATTTTATGCGCGTGCTTCAGAGTCCTGCCGCCGCAGGCATTAACGGCTCTGTGGGAGAATACGGCTGGGACGGTATGCTGGGCTGCTATTTCTGCATTGACCCCAAGGAAGACCTTGCTTTCCTCTATTTCGTTCAGCAGGCGTACACAGGCTGCACCGATTTTACAAGACGGCTCCAGAACGTTGTTTGGGGCGCTTTGGATTGATATCAAATTCACCCCGAATTGTAACCGTATTGTTGTTGATTTTTTCCATTTATATGCTATAATGATAGTATGGGCTTATCCGACAATAAAACGAATGGAGCAAAATCTTTATGAGTAAATTTATGACGGTAGTTACCAATAAATGGTTCCGTATCGGAGTGAGCATTCTGGGAGTCGCTTATTCCATCGTGCTGGCATATTTCGATTATAACGTATTTTTCTACGATATCGAGTACGTGAGCCAAAAGGAATTTGCAATAGTGGGCGCGGTGTTCTCCGCTCTGATGTGCCTGCTGTTTCTCTACACAAGGCGGTCGCCTCTTACCTGCATTTACGGTATGGTGAATATGGTACTGTTCTTCCCCTTGCTGCTGCTCGACTGGGGAAACTGGCCACTCTTACTGCCTGCGGCGGCAGTAACGCTGTTCGGCTTCTTCTGCTGTCATATGAACGAAACCGCGAAAACCATATTCGGTACCATATTCCTGCTGATGTACATACTTGGCGGAATTGCCTTCTTCCTTGTTATGAACGTGTTCAGGGTCACAACGACCGATACCCTTATCGAAAGGGGCGTTTCCCCCTCGGGTGCGTTCAGGTACTATGTTCTCGACGTTCAGAACAAGTCCACCGGAAAGCTCTGCGTATATGTCCAGCCCAACACGCTTGATGTGGACAAGGGCTTTATCAAGATGGACACCACCATCAAAAAGCTTGTAAAGCAGGCTCCAAAGCCTGTGGAGTTCGAGTGCGAGTGGAGCGGCACCAAGATGATAATAAACGGCGAGGTCTACTTTGACGAGGCGAAAAATCTTGCCGAGGAAAACGGTCAGCTTGTGTACGATATAGCGGACGGAAGCTGGAGCTACACCTATTTCTCCATTGAATACCCCATCTTCAACACCATTGAGGACGTAAAGGGCAAGCTTGACAAGCTTGCAGACAAGCTCTCCGAGGAAGATGAGACGGTAACGGAAGCGGGCGAGAGCGAAGCCCAAGAGACCGAAGCCGAGAGCGAAACCGAGCAGGAAGAAACTGCTGTAGAGACCGAAGAAGAAAGCGAATAAGCTATAAATATTGAGCCCGCCAGCCGCAGGAAACTGCGGCTGGCGGGCATTTCTTTGTTTATTCGTCCTCGGGTCTCTTCACTCTGTCCATCTCGAACCAGAAGGTGCTGCCCACGCCCTCCTCGGATTTTACTCCGAATTTGAAGCCGTGGAGAATGAATATCTGCTTTACTATGGAAAGTCCTAAGCCCGTTCCGATGACCTCGCGCTTGTGCTTCTCGGCACGGTAGTAGCGGTCGAAGATAAGGGGCATAAGCTCCTTGTCGATGCCTGCGCCCGTGTCGGTAACGGATATCTGAATGGTCTTGGGAGTGCATATTTCCATAATATAAATGGACTTGTCCTCTCCCGAATAGTTTACGGCATTGTTTACAAGGTTGTAGATTATCTGGTCAAATTTGATAAGGTCTGCTTCTCCCCAGGCTTCCTCGTCGGCGCTGACGTAAAATTTGTAGCCGTCGCGCTCGGAAAGAAGGGTGTATCTGGTCATTATCTCTTTGAGCCTGCTGCCCACACAGAAGGGCTCCTTGTTAAGCTCGGCGCTGCCGTTTTCCAGCTTGGTAAGGTCCATAATGTCGTTTACCAGTGCTGCCAGGCGGTCGCTTTCCTCGATGATTATTCCCAGATGCTCGTCACGCTTTACGGGGTCGTCTCCCGAAAGGTCCCGTATCATTTCCGCATACGCCTTCACCATTGTAAGGGGTGTGCGCAGGTCGTGGGAGATGTTCGCCATCAGGTCCCGGCGCATGGTGTCTATCTTGGTTATCTCGTTGGAGGCATAGTTAAGGGTGTCCGCCAGCTGCTCGGTCTCGGTGTAGCCTCTGCCGTTGAATTTAACGTTGTAATCCCCCTGAGCCAGCTTCTCCGCGGAGCGGGTGATGCGGACGATAGGAGTTGCCACAAGGCTTGACAGAAATATGGATATGCCGAATGCCAGCACAAGCATCGCAAGGCTCACCTGCAGCATCTGCACGCGGAGGATATCCACTGTGGATTCCAGCGGCTCAAGGGAGGTATTCAGCAGCAGATAGCCGATAGGGTCCTCCTTGGTGCCGATGAGCATTGAGAAAATAAGAGTGTTGTTCTGGAAACGGGAGTTCTTTACCTCGGCGTAATATATCCCGGTAGGGCTTTCATAGGCAAGCTTGCGGTATTTGGCAAGAGAGGCGCCTGTGCTGTGGAGAAGGCAGTTCTTTCCCATAATGTCATAGGAATATACGCTGAGCCCATAGCGGTCCTGGATAAGCACGCAGGTGTCGTTATCGTGGGCTATCCTGTCAAGAGAGTCGGTAGTAAAGCCCTCTTCTCCCCATTGGGTGAGGATATAGTTGGCGATAGAGGTGATATCGCTGGTCTTCTCCGTGCGGTAGGTGGCTTCAAGCGAGACGGTGAAGGATATCCATATCATTATCAGGATACTGATTATGAAAATGGCAAAGTATATCCATACCGTGAAGCGGATACTGTGGAGACTTTTTTTCAGAGCTTGTTTTTTACTTTCCGCCATCGAACTTGTAGCCCATTCCTCTCAGAGTAATGATGAATTTGCGGTATTCGCCCAGAGAATTTCTCAGCATTTTGATATGGGTGTCAACAGTGCGGTCATCGCCGTAGAAATCATATCCCCATACCTCCTCGAGAAGCTTTTCGCGGGAGAGGGCAATGCCCTTGTTGCGCACAAGATAGAAAAGCAGGTCGTATTCCTTTGGCGTAAGTGCGGCGGGAACGCCGTCCACCTTTACCACTCTGCCCGACATATCTATCTCAAGTCCCTCAAAGGTAAGGGTCTGCTTGCTGTCGGCAGGCTCTGCGGGAGCGCTTCTCTTGATGACCGCTCTTATCCTTGCAAGAAGTTCCTTGGGGGAAAAGGGCTTTGTCACATAATCGTCAACGCCTATCTCAAAGCCGAAAAGCTTGTCATATTCCTCGCCCCTGGCGGAGAGCATTATCACGGGGGTCTGCTTGGTCTTGCGTATTTCCTTGACTGCGGAGTAGCCGTCAAGCTTGGGCATCATAATGTCCATGATTATAAGGTCGAAGTCCTCCTTGCGGCAAAGCTCCACCGCTTCCATTCCGTCGGCGGCTTCAACGGTCTCGAAGCCGTCAAATTTTGCGTATTCGCTGATAACGTTTCTGATGTTTTTTTCATCGTCCACGATGAGTATCCTGTTTTTTTCCATTATAATCCCTGCTTTCTCTTTATTTTTGCGGGTCATATTTACTGTAATAATATTATAACACGGATATGTGTATTTTTTGTGAAATTCTGCGGAAAAACCGAGACAAAAAAATCTCTCCCCACATCAGACGGAGAGAGATTTTTTATTATAAGATTTTTTTCCACTCGAGAACAATATTACAGCAAAGGTCGATATCCGAGTCCTCCGCTGCCTTCCTGAGCTTCTGATAAAGCTCGGTCTGTCTGCTGTCAAAGCGCATACTGCCCATCTGCTCCACCGCCTCGTCAATAAGCAGGGTATCGAATTCATCAAGGGCGCTCTGCATCTTATCGAGCACCGCTCTGACTTCATCGGCAGAGGAGGTGGTTTTCCTGCATTCCGAAGCGGCTATCTGTCTCCATATGCCCACCACCATGCCGCACATATCGGTATCGCAGGCATCTGCCGAGGCTTTCAGCTTTTCAAAGCACTGGGTCTGGGCGGGAGTAAAGCTGTATTCGGACATCTTTTCCAGCACCTCGTCCATCGCCAGAGTGTCCATTGCCTCAAGAGCCTCGTTCATACTGTCAAGGAGCATAGAAACTACGCTGAGATCTGCCGCAGCAGCCTCGGTCTTGCCCGAAAGCTCGGGGAACAGGGGAGCCAGGATATCCTTGTATCTCAGGAAATGGGCGATAAGGTCGCTGGTCTTTGCGAGGATAAGGTCCACGTCAAGCTCGTTTCCTGCCTTTTCAAGCCTTGCCGCAAGCTCTGCAAGAGCGTCCGCGCCGATTTGCTTTGATGTGCTTTTGAGGGAATGCACCTCAATGGTATATCCCTTGATATCGCTCTTTTCAAGGGCACCTGTTATTATTGCCGCACGCTTGTCGATGGAGAGATAATACTCCTTGAGTATCTGCATATAAAGCTTTTCGCTGCCAAGAAGGGAGAGCGCCTGCTTTGTGTTGAGCCCCTCGATAACAAGGGGAGCTGCATTGCTTTCGGCAGGCTGCGTCGCTTTTTCGGACACGGCAGGGATTATCTTTTCCTTAGGGAGCCATTTTCTTATCATGGCAACGATATCCGTTACCTCGATAGGCTTTGCCACAAAGTCGTTCATACCCTCCTGTATGAACATTTCCTTGGTGCCGCCTATGGCGTTGGCTGTAAGGGCGATGATGGGGACATTTTCATAGCCCACGATGAGCCGCCTGATGATATGGGTGGTCTCCACGCCGTCAACGCCCGGCATCATATGGTCCATAAACACGATGTCATATTTCAGCTTCTTTACCTTTTCAATGGTCTCGGAAGCGCCGTTTGCGGTATCCACCTGCATTTTCAGCGGCTCGATTATTCCGCAGGCAACGGTGAGGTTGATAGGATTATCGTCCACGATAAGAACGTGTGCGTCGGGAGCGGTAAATGCAAAATTGTCGCTTTCCGACTCACTTTCGGGCAGGATATCTCCGCCCAGACCCAGTGCGGAATAAAGTCCCAGAGAATATATAGGCTTATGGAGCATTTTCACACGGGGCTGGTTTATATCGCAGGGGCTGTCATAGGGGGCGATAAGAAGACATTTCACATCGGGATTGTCCATTACGGTTTTCTTTATCCTGTCGCTGAAAAGGTGCTTTTCCGCAATGATAAAGCCGCTTGTGATGCTGTCAAGGCTGCCCTCATACTCAAGGTTTATGTACTCTATGCCAAGGGCGTCAAGGTCCCTGCATACCTGAGCATAAACATACTCGTTCTCTATTATGAGCGCCGCCTTTATGCTGCTGTCGGGGCAGGGAACGGAGGGGGCGGTGTTGATTATCTTCTGGGGCAGCTCCACATAGAAGGTGCTTCCCTTTTCATACTCGCTTTCAACGGATATGGAACCGTTCATAAGCCTGAGCAGCTGCTGCGAGATGGCGAGTCCCAGACCTGTTCCCTCGATGTTGCGGTTTCGCTTGCTGTCCACCTGCTGGAAGGACCGGAAAAGCTTTCCCATATCCTGCTTCTTGATGCCGATGCCCGTATCCTTGATGACAGCCTTCAGCATAACATTGTCGCTGTCTATCTCGGAGAAGGTTATGGACAGATGCACCTCGCCCCGCTCGGTGAATTTAACGGCATTGTTCAGAAGATTGAGGAGTATCTGCTGTATTCTGATATTATCGCCGTAGAGCTTGTGGGGGAGCTTGGGGTCGAAATCCACCGTAAACTCAAGCTCCTTTGAGCCTATCCTGGTATTAACGATATTGGCAAGGTCATTTACGATGGAAAGGGGCTCGTAGACCACCTCCACGATATTCATCTTGCCCGATTCTATCTTTGAAAAATCAAGAATGTCATTTATGATAACAAGAAGATTTTTTCCCGATGAGCGTATCTGTCTCACATACTGCTTTGCCTGGGGAGTCATATCCTCGCGCAGAGCCATTTCCGCCATACCGAGTACGGCGTTCATGGGCGTTCTTATCTCATGGCTCATATTGGCAAGGAAGTCGGATTTCTGCGCTGCCGCCTGCATTGCCTGTCTGCTGAGCTTTATGGTCTCATAGGACTTGTACGCCATATCGGAAATTACGCCTGCAAATTCATAAATAAACTGAGTGGAGCGTTCGATAGCCGCCTGGGGGACTATCTGGGTCTTTCGTGCGGCTTCGATAAAGCCCTCCTCGTCAACGCCGATCTCCTTTGCGATCTCGCGCATTTTATCGTAATCGGGCTCCTCGGAAAGGACCTGACCGCCGATAAAGCTGCCTATCATACAGTCGCCAAGCATTACGGGCGCGGCAAAATCCACCAGATTGGCATGGCAGAAATATGAAACGGGCTGTCCCGTCTCAAGGACCTTTACGGCTCCGTCACGGTCGCATTTTTCGCATCTCGCCCTGCCTATAGGGGATCTTCGGCAGTAGTTCATACAAAATTCGGAAAAATTCGACCCTTCGGTAATGGGAATGCCGTTTTCATCGGTGGTGAGCGCCGCCATTCGTGCCATTTTGGAGAAAGAGTCCTGTATCTTCTGGAGGGTCTCCACGGGGATAAGGTCTGTAAGATGTATTTCTTCGTCCATATATTTCATATGAATGCTCCTCTCAGCCCAGCAGTGTTCTGATAGTCTCGTTTACTCTTTCCATATCTATGGGCTTGAGCAGGTATCCCTGGGGCTTGAGGGACAGCACCTCGGTGATCTTTTCGCGGTCTGCAATGCCTGTGAGGAATACAACGGGGATATCCTTTGCACTGTCAAGCTTTTTTATCCTCCTGAAAACCTCGGGACCTGTCTCCACGGGCATCTGGTAATCGAGGAAAATGAGGTCGGGAGTCTTGCTGTCAAGGAATTTAAGCGCCATTCTTCCGCTTATTATTGCCGTAACGTCATATCTGTCCTCAAGGGCGGATTTAAGAAGCTTTAAAACATTCTTGTCATCATCCACGATGAGGATATGCTTCTTTTCCGCGAGAGACTTCTTTTCAAGCTCTTCTGTCGCTCTGCGGTCCGCCTCTTCCTGTTCCTTGGCAAGACGTTCCTGTTCCCTGGCGATACGTTCCTTTTCTTCCTCGATATTACGGAACAGGCGGTTTATTTTATCGCATATGGCAGAAATGGTGATGGGTCTTGAAAGGATAAGGTCGATGAGCTTCTCGTTCTCGTTTTCGGCGGAATACATCTCAAAGCAGTCCTCGTTCGTTATCACGACAACAGGGACGCTGCCGTATTCCTCATGAGTCTTCAGCCGCTTTATCTGTGACATAAGCTGTACATCGGCATATTCCGCAATGCACACATACGCATCGGGCTTGAACATTTCATAATGTGCGCTGAGATCTGTCCAGTATCCAGACGTGCTCATACAAGTAAAGCCGGTGGAATTTACAAAAAAATCTCTGAGCAATGCCGAACTGCCGCCGTTAACAAGTATCTTGTATCTCATACCGATGTACCTCCGTGACCGCATAAATATTTCGTTAAGATTATTTTATCGTATTTTGTAATGTTTGTCAATAGTCTGCGTAATATGTTTAGCTGAAAAACGACATATTTTGATGGGATACAGCACTGCACAGCCGCCGGGAGAAATGAAAAAATATAATATTCGCAGATATACGGCGTATGATCGTATATATGTATAATTTTCTATTGACAACAAGCTGAAATAATGCTATGATAAAATAGTATCGTTATATAAAAATATCTGAAAAGGAACCGAAAGAAATGGAAGATATAAAAGAGAAAAATCAGTCTGCCGACACAGACGACTACAGCATAGACAGCGAGACCGCAAGTCTTATTTCCGCAGCTATTGCCGGAAAGAAGGAAGCGGCTGCAAAGGCAAAGTCCCGGCACAAGAAAAAGATCATCATCATCGCCTCGGTAGCTGCCGCTGCTGCTCTTGCGGCAGTATATTTCGGCGGCTGGGCGGCTTCGATGGGAAGGTTTCTCCCGAACACATACATAAACGGCGTTGATGTCAGCAAGAAGAACATTTCCGAGGCGGCGGCTCTGGTACAGGCAGAGTGCGTTCCCACAGGCGTTACGGTCATTGAGCGAAACGGCGATGAAAAGGTGTTCAGCCCTTCGGATTTTGATTATACCTATGATGTTTTCGGGGAGATCGGCGAGATATACCGCAGCGTAAGCCACAGCGGCTGGCTGTTTTCCTATTTTAACGAGTCCTATTACGAAACAAAGGCAAAGCCCTCCTATGACGAAAAGAAGCTGAAAAGACTTCTTACCCGCACCTCCTGGGGAAGCGTTCCCACCGAGGACGCAAGACTTGTTCACGGTGAAAACGGTTACTACATCAAGGACGAGGTCTACGGCGACAAGCCCGATGAAGCAAAGCTTGCGGAATATGTTCTCTCGGAAGCCGCAAAGGGCAATTTTACAGTTGACCTTGAGGAAGGCGGCTGCTATGAGGACCCCAAGATATTTGCCTCCGACCTGAAGGTAGATCTTGACGATCTCAACAATAAATTCAACTATGTGATAACCTACGATTTCGGCTATGCCACCGAGGAGCTGACAGGCGCCATGGTCTACGAATGGATGGAGGACGGCGGCACTATCAACAGAAGCAAGGTGGAAAAATACGTGGACTCCCTTGCGGAAAAGTATGACACCTTTATGACCGCCAGAAAATTCGAGACCACTAACCGCGGCACCATCACCATGAGCCAGGGCAGATATTCCACAGGTCAGTACGGCTGGTGGACGGACAGGGAAAAGACTGTGGAAAAGCTCCTTGAGTACATAGAAAAGGGCGAGTCTGTCACTGTTGAGCCCGAGTATGTGACCCTTGAAACGGGATATACCTACCGCGGCTTTGACTCCGCTCGATCGGCTGAGGGCGACATAGGCGATACATACATCGAAGTTGACCTTTCCGCCCAGCATATGTGGTATTATCAGAACGGCGAGTTGAAATTCGAGACGGGACAGATAGTTTCGGGCAAGGCGAGCGACCCCAAGCGCAAAACTCCCGAGGGCGTTTACAGCGTTTACACCAAGAGCACCAACTACACTATGAGAGCCGCCGACGGCTCCTACACCGCAAAATGCGCTTACTTTATGAGAGTGAGCTTCGAGGGCATCGGCTTCCACGACCTCAGCCGTTCGGCTTACGGCGGAAACATCTATCTCACCAACGGCTCCCACGGCTGCATCAATATGAAAAAGGACGAAGTAAAAACTCTTTACGAGCTGGTCGAGAGAGGCACGCCTGTTATAATGTATTATTGACGGGCATTTATACCGGGATCTCATCGTTTCGCAGACAAGGACGGCAGACAGAACACAGCCGCTTGCCTGCGAAACGTTTTTTATGCATACACATGGAAAGAGCCTCGGGATATATTTATACTAATAACCAATTAACCTATGGACAAAATACGGCGGCTATAATACGCCAACTCTGCGTCAAACTCCCTTGCCGGGCGACAGCCCGCCTGCGGTCGTTTTCCTTGATTTGTCGTATTCTATCCACCGTCTTTATCCATAGAACAATTGGTTATTAGTATTAACTTTTTGTAAATAATTCTATGAGCGTGTTGTGCCCGTAAACCAAATGGTTTATAATTAAAATATATGATCGGAGGTGGACTATGACTACATCGGATATGGTAAGACAGCTGTGCGAAAAGGAAAATATCAGCCTGGCGGAGCTATGCAGACGTATCGGACAGTCGCCCCAGAATTTCAATAAGAAGCTGAAAAGGGGAACGGTCTCCTTTGACGAGATGATGGCTATTGCAGAGGCTCTGAACGTGGGTTACGAGCAGGCTTTCCTGCTCCCGGGAGGAGAAAGGCTGTCGGCGGGCAAAGAGGTTTGAAACCGGACCGCTTCACCCCATGCAGAAAGAAATAATGAAATACCCATTTCCCCTTGCAGAAAGTCAGAAAATGGAGTATAATATATAGTAGTATCATAAAAATAAGGAGAAGGTCACATAATGAGCATACAACTACCCCATGACCCTATAATGCTCCTGAGCGTTGTGAATATGAAGCTCAGGGACTGCTATCCCTCTCTTGAGGCTCTCTGCGATGATGCGGAAATATCCCCCGAAGAGCTTGAAAACAGGCTCAGAGCCGTGGGATACGAATATGACAAGGAAAACAATCAATTTAAATAAACAGGAGAACATACTGCTATGAAACCGCAGAAGCTATACGAAATATTTACCGAAGCCCTTTGCGACGAAAGGATAAAGGCAGAGCTTGTGGAGCTTATCGCAGGAAAGGCGGAGGAGGACAGGCTTGAGGGACAGACCGAGCTTTTTCCCGGGTCCGACACCACCGCTCTCAGCGCGGAAAATGCCTCTCTTTCCCGAAAAATAGCCCTTTTAGAGCTTGAAACAGGCAGGCTCCAGAGCGAAAACGCAGAGCTTACCTCTCAGCTCAAGCGCTGCAAGGAGACTCTTAACAGCTATTGCAGCTCCTACGCAATGCAGATATCCCTTTTTGAAAAATACAAGACCCTGTCAGAAAGCTCCGCACGGGTAATGAGCGGGATATTCAAAAACAATACCCTCAGCGGGATATTTCTCTGCGGCGTTCTCCCCGAGAATTTAAAGAGCCTCAGAGACTACACCGAGCAGCTTGCCATAAACAGATACGAGGAAGCAAAGTCGGACATTGCCGTTCTCTGCGAGCTGTATGCATATCTGCTCTCCTGCTATAATTCCACCTTTACCCGCCCCGTGTACAAGCTTACCGAGGTCAAGGCGGGAGACGAATTTAACGAAGAGCTTCATCACAATACCGACACCGCCAAGCAGGGCAGGATAAAGACCGTTCTGCTTCAGGGCTGTATAGCCGCCGCAAACGGCAAGGTCATCAGAAAGGCTGTTGTTACCCTATAACGAAAGGCGTGAATTACCGTGGATACCAAAAAGATAAGTCTTATCCCCACCGACAGGGACTATATCGCAAATGCGGTGATCAGCCGTATTCCCCAGACCGTTGAGGCTCAGGTCAGACTTTTCGATCCGCTTATCAAAAAGCTTCTCTCCCTTCTGGGAGAACTGTGGGTGAAGATATCCAACCGCAGCGTTTGGTTCAATACCGCTGTGAGCGGGATATTTCCCGATCTTGACACGTTCGAGCCGTCAAAGCAGAATGTTTTCTTCTCCTTTGCCGAGACGAAATTCATTAAAAGCTTCGAGGGCTTTGACGGTAATCTGATGACTCTCCCCGAGCTGAGAGCTTCGGGAGTCGAGAAGCTGTCGAAATTTTCGGGAAAGCTTTTTGCTTTCAAGGACGGCGGGCTTACCAAGGCGTATGATACCTCTGACGGCACCGTTTACGGCTTTAATACCGCTAATCATCACGAGGCTGTATGTATCCCCTCCCTGCGCTTTACCAGAAAAAACGGACTTCCCCTTTCGGGCGAGGAGCTTATCATGGTGCTGCTGGACAAGGAGCTTGTGCCCGCAGGACTTACTCCTGCCGAGGAGGACAGCTTTTTCGACCTGATAAGGCTTTATAGATCGGACAGAGGATATATGGGGCTCTCTTCCGAGGGTCATATATTCTTTGACTGCGAAAAGCTCTCTGCAGATATCGCTGCAGGCACCTTCATAGGCAGCGTTAACGGACTTGACTTTTCTATGGACACTCTCCTTGCGGTCACAAGGATAAAGGCGGACGAGGACTTTTCCAAGGCTTTGAAAATAAGCCTGCTAAGCTGCGAAAAGCGCCGTTCGGACATCGACCCCTATGATGAAAAGCTCCTTTCCGACCCCAACAGAGGACATTGGGAGCTGTGGAGCAATGACAGCGGGGAGCCCCCCTATGCCATTGAGATATCCGAGCCGCTCATTGCCAGAGACCCCCTTTCGGACGTGGACAGAGACGGCATAATCGCCATTGACTTCGGCACAAAGAGCACCGTTGTGGTATATCAGAAATCCTCCGAGCATACCCTGCCCATGGCGATAGGCACAGGCAGGCTCGCAGACGCAGGCAGGGCGGAGCATTACGAAAACCCCACCGTAATGGAATTTGCGGATATGGCGTCATTCCTTGCAAAATACTATTCCCGCAGCGGCAGACCCGAGACTCTCTGGGAGGACCTGCCCATATCCCACACTGCCTACTCGGATATGAAAAGCAGCGCCAGCAGGGATTATTACTCCTTCTTCTGCGACTTGAAGCAGTGGGCAGGCGAGGGCAGCTACCCTCTCAGGATATGCGACCGCTCGGGGGGAGAATATCTCCTGCCGCCGTATATGAGCGGTGAGGCTGCGGATTTTGACCCCATCGAGCTGTATGCTTACTACATCGGTCTGTATATAAACAATATGCGAAACGGCATATTCCTTGACTATTACCTTTCCTTCCCCGTTACCTTTGAAAAGTCCGTCCGTGAGCGGATAACCGCTTCCTTTGAGCGGGGACTTATGAAGTCTCTGCCCCCGTCAATTCTCGGTAATGAGGAAGTTATGGCGGATTTCCGCGTGGACGGCTCGGTAAGCGAGCCTGCGGCATATGCGGTATGCGCGCTTAAAGAATACGGCGTATTTCCCGAAGAGGGCGAGGAATTTCACTACGGCATATTCGATTTCGGCGGCGGCACGGCGGATTTCGACTTCGGCGTGTGCAGAACGTCGGAAAAGCGCAAATTCGACTACACCATTGAAAATTACGGCGCGGGAGGAGACAGATATCTTGGCGGCGAAAACCTTCTTGAGCTTCTTTCCGTCACCGTTTTCCGCGATAATTACGATAAGATAGCCGAAAAGGGCATAACCTTCACCCTGCCTGCCCGCTGTCCCGATTTTGCAGGCTCTGCGGCAGTGGTGGCGCGCTCAAAGGAAGCAGAAGCCAATATGCGCCATATGATGGAGCATCTCCGTCCCGTCTGGGAGGGCACCGAGAGCTTTGCTGACGAGTTTCAGCGGGGCATCATCTGCGTTGACCTTTTTGACAGGAACGGCGAGCTTATCCCACGATTTGAGCTTGAGGTATCCGCAGAAAAGCTTATCGGCATAATCAGAGACAATATCAGCAAGGGCATCGACAATTTCTTCTCCTCAATGAGCCTTGCCTATACTGCCGCAAATGCGTCGGTTCCCGACAGGGTGAACATTATGCTGGCAGGAAATTCCTGCAAAAACAAGCTGGTAACAGAGCTTTTCAGAGAGAAATTTGCCGAGGGGGCTGACAAGCTCCGCAATGCGCTTCATACCGACAGGGAATTTGAGTTTGTTCTCTATCCGCCGCTGGGTACGGAGGAAGCGTGCAGGCTTATGGAAAGCAGAGGCATAGACCCCCACCGCGGCAGCCTTGAGCGTCCCACAGGCAAAACGGGAGTGGCATTCGGACTCATAATGTGCCGCAAGGGCGGCGTTATCGAGCGCAAGGCTCTCAGCGCAAAGGAAGAGGAAATTCCCTTCAAGTATTTCATAGGATCTAACAAGCGTGGCTTATTCAATATTCTTTCCGATGAAAATGCGCCTATGACCCTTTCGGGCAAGCCCGATTATAACGTGTGGTACAACTTCACCGACGCTGATGAGGACACCTTCGAGATATTCTACACACCCCTGGCTGAGGCTGTCACCAACACCCTGCCTATCGGTCAGGTGATGAAGAAGAAGTGCAGGCTGAACGTGGTATATGAAAAAGCCTGCGTTTACATCCGCGCCTCGGGTCCCAGGACTTTGCAGTATGTTGCCGCAACGGAAAACGGCATTAACTTTGATACCTATCTCGGCAGGATAATGACGGTTGAGCTTGACTGACAGCCGTTATAACGGGAGAAACAGCTCTCCCGTTTCTGCCGCCTATGCCGGAAAACGTCGGAATACGTACAAATAATACTTTTTTTTGGGGGCTGCTTATTTGTGTCGTTACCGCGCCGAGTGGCTGCAGGCTCAGCCTGCCAAATATAAATTTAGGGGAGATATTCTGTGACTCACATTTTCATAATCAATCCCTACTCGGGGCAGAGCAGTCTTGCAGACGACCTGCGTGACAGGCTCAGCCGGATAAACGGACTGAATTATTACGTATTCAATACCAGATGTGCAGGCTATGAGAAAACGCTGGTGGGCAAGGTGCTGCATTTTTTCCAGGGGGAGAAGCTGCGCTTTTACTGCTGCGGCGGCTCGGGAACCATGCGCAATATGCTCTGTGGCTTTGACGACCTTTCCGAAGCGGAGGTGGCGTTCTTCCCCTGCGGAATGACCAACGACTTTCTCAAAGTGTTCGGCACAGAGGCAGAGCGTTTTAAAAATATCGAAGAGCTGATAAACGGCGACGTTATCAATGTGGACTACATAAAGACCAACTGCGGCTACGCTCTGAACACCGTTTCATTGGGTCTTGACTCAAATACGGTTATGTTTACGGACAATTACCGCACCCTGCAGATATTTAACGACAACCTGCCCTACAATGCAGCGATAATCCACTCCATACTCCTTGCAAAGCAGCTCAGCTACGATATTGAGATAGACGGGGAAATGATCTCGGACATAACTGCCGAGACCATCTTCGGAAACGGCAACTTCTTCGGCGGCAATCTGTATATTTCGGACTCGAACAATGTTTTTGACGGCATAGGCGGCTATCTGAACGCCCCGAAGCTTAATACCGCAGAAGAAATAAAAATGATGAGCGCCCTTATCAAGCGTGATCTGGACTACACACGTAAGATATGCCGCTGCGGAGAATTTGAACGGTTCAGCATCCGCCGTACAGACGGCTCTCCCTTTATGCTGAATTTTGACGGCGAGCTGCAGAGCGGTATCTCGTTCCTTGAGGCAGAGATGATCCGCAAAGGCTTGAAATTTGTAGTTCCAAAGGGATTAACATTTCCGAAGGAAAAAGAAGGGGGGAGAATAAATGAATGAAGATTTTAACCGTGGCAGCAAAAACGGCTTGTTTTTCTTCTTTATCGGAGCAATAATAGTTATTATCTCGGCGGCGATAATTAAGTCGGCGACCTTCCCCATACGCACAGCAAGCGGTTTTTTCCTGCTGGGGGTATTTCTGACACTGGTATTTCTCCAGAAAAGGATAAAAAAGCTGTCCTATCAGATATTACAGAGCGTTTCCTTTATGCTCATCGCCGTACTGCTGGGGTGCATTTTCAGCAGCACCACCATATTCTTCTGCACTATGGCTCTGCAGTGCGCAATAATGCTCATGTATATGGATTCGGGCTTTATGCGGATGCAAAGTATCCTTATGACAGTCGTATTCATAGTCTTCGGAATACCCTGCTTTATGGGATTTCCCAGAGCCGCCAAGCCCCTTGAATACGTTGCCTGCGCTCTGACGGTAATGGGAGTGCAGTGGATGTGCCGGAACGTTGTAAAATTCGTTGAGCTCCGCGACCGCCGAAACAGAGAACAGGAGCGCAGTCTTGACGACCTTCTGAAGATAGTCGAGGACAAGTGCGATGAGGCAAGAGCTGCCACAAAGAGCAAATCGGACTTTCTGTCAAATATGTCCCACGAGATACGCACGCCCCTCAATTCCGTTCTGGGAATGAACGAGCTTATCCTCCGTGAAGCCGAGAAAGAAAGCATCAAAAACTACGCCTGCAACGTTGAGACCTCGGGAAAGCTGCTTTTGTCCCTTATCAACGATATCCTGGATTTCTCAAAGATAGAGTCGGGCAAGATGGAGATAGTTCCCGTAAGATATCAGATCACATCGGTGGTAAACGATACTGTGAATATGCTGAACAGGCGCTTTGAGGAAAAGGGGCTTGAGCTTAAAATAAACGCCGACCCCGAAATTCCCTGCTGCCTTTTCGGTGACGAGGTGCGTATCAGGCAGATACTCACAAATATTATGACTAACGCCGTAAAATACACCGACTCGGGCACTGTTACCCTTACCGCAGGCTTTGAAAGGCTGCCCGAGGACAGCATAATGCTCATTCTTTCGGTAAAGGACACAGGAAGGGGCATTAAGGAAGAGGACAGGAAAAAGCTGTTCTGCGGATTTACCCGTGTGGACCAGGTCAAAAACAGGAACATCGAGGGAACAGGTCTGGGTCTTTCCATCACGTCCAGGCTTGTGTCGATGATGAACGGCACCATAGAGGTGGAGAGCGTTTACGGCGAAGGCTCGGAATTTATAATAAAGCTGCCGCAGAAGATTATCAGCGCAGAGCCTTCGGGAGATTTCTGCACCCTTGCCGAAACCGCCCCCGACCGCAGAAAATACCGCGAGAGCTTCACCGCTCCCGAAGCCCGCGTCCTTATTACCGATGACAACAGGTCAAACCTGCTTGTGGCGGAGGGACTTTTAAAGCCCACAGGCATACAGGTGGACTGCGCTTCAAGCGGAGCCCAGTGCTTAAACCGTCTGAGAGCAAATAAGTACGATGTTCTGCTCCTTGACCATATGATGCCAGAAATGGACGGCGTGGAAACGCTGAAAAAGATCAGGGAGGAAAACCTGGCTCCCGGAATGCCCGTTGTAGCCCTCACTGCCAATGCGGTTTCAGGTGCAAGGGATATGTACGTGGAATACGGCTTTGAGGACTATCTGCCCAAGCCGATCTCAGGAAACAGCCTTGAGAAAATGCTCCTAAAGCTTCTTCCGCCCGAGCTTGTACATATCACAGAGGAAAGCGCCCCCGAAGAGGCGGCAGGCGCTATGGACAAGGCTGAGGAAGATAAGGCGGAGCTTATCGACCGCAGCGTTGCAATGACATACTGCGGAGACAGCGAGGAGCTTTATATGATAATCCTGCAGACCTACTGCGAGGAATTTGAGGAGAGGATACAGAAGCTCCGCGATTATTATGACAGCAGGGATATCGACAACTACCGCATAGTTGCCCATTCCTTAAAAAGTACCTCTCTGAACATCGGCGCAGTCTCCCTTTCCGAGGAAGCCCGCACTCACGAGTTCGCCGCAAGAGACGGAAACTGGGAGATCATTTCCGAAGATATCGACAAGCTTCTGGAAAATTACAGAGCGGTAAATGAGAAGGCTATGAATATCGCTGAGGAGCTTACAGCTAAGCTATAACTAATACTAATACTAATTCTCAATCAACCTATAGACAAATCCTCGGCTAGAATAAGCCCATTCGTCGTCAAGCTCCCTTGCCGGGCGGCAAGCCCGCCTGCGGTCGCTTTCCTAGACTGGACTTATTCTATCTGTCGGCTTTGTCTATAGAACGATTTAGAATTAGTATAAAACCTCTGCCCGTCCTGCGCAAAACCGCAGAACGGACAGAGGTTTTATTTGGATATTTGCTCAATTGCCGTTTGTCGAAACCTCGGAACAATTACAATCCGAACTTAGCTACCATATTCTTAAACTCGGCAGAAGAAGCAAAGCCCTTGAATACCTGCTCTCTGGTCATACCGTTCTTCATCTTGGTAAGCCATCTGCTCTTTCCGCCTGCGTCGGCAGTTCTGCCGAAGAGGGAGTTATACATACAGTCAACAAACTGCTCATCGGTGAGCTTCTTGTTCTTGAACTCGGTGGAGAAAACGAAGGAATATGCAATTTCCTCGGCGGTCTTTGTGCCGTTGATGTATCTGCCTGTGTGGTTATTAAGTCCCTTGATGTCGTACTTTCTGCCGAGAGCTACTGTGTACAGTCTGCTTACGTAAGCTGTGAGCTTTTCGTTGCGGTCGCGGTACTCGGGGGAGGTGTAGCTGCCTCTGGTCACGCCGTAGCTTTCGCAGAGCCTTGTAAACTCTGCTGATTTTCCGAAGCCCTGGAGCACATAGCCGTAAGAACAGCCATTGTCAAGGGCAGCTGTCCATCTGGCAAGTCCTGTGGGGTCGGGGTTTCTGTCAAGCATGGTCTTGTACATTCTCGTTACAAATTCCTTATTGGAAAGCTTCTTGTTTGCAAGCTCGGTGCTCAGAACAAAGTTCTTTGCAACATCGCAGGCGGATCTGCCCGATTTTAGGCTGTTTACGTGGTTTGCCTTGCCCCTGGGGTCGGAAGCTCGTCCAAGGAGATTTACGTAGAGGCGCTCTACGAAATCAGAAACGGGGTCTACATAATTTGTTACTTTCAAGGTGAAAGGGATACCGTCAGAAAATCTATATTGTCCTTCGTCATAGTAATAAGTTACCGTATTACGTGTAAAATCTTTCAGCGAGTTTGTATCGCTGTCATATGTAGCGCCTTGCCAACCATAAGCCATTTCAGGGTCAAAGTTTCCGGGTAGATCACTGAGGGGATAGCTGCCATTTTTGATGCTTATCGAATAGACGTTGTCGCCCCAGGAAACCAATCCCAAATTATAATTATGGCTTAAATCAAGACTTGTGAGATGATTGGAGGAGCAGGACAATTGTCTCAAATAGGTATTATTGGTTACATCAAGGCTTGTAAGCTTATTGTAGGAGCAGCTCAGGCATCCCAAATAAGTATTATTGCTTACATCAAGACTTGTAAGCTTATTGCCATCGCAAAATAAAGATTGCAAAACAGTATTATTTCTTACATCAAGGCTTGTAAGCTGATTTTCAGAGCAAGTCAGCCAATTCAAAGCCGTATTCTTGCTTACATCAAGCTTTGTTAACTTGTTGTTTTGACAGTATAGTTCTTCCAATTCAGAACAGCCGCTTAAACCAAGGCTTGTGAGCTGATTATCGTAGCATCTTATCTCTTTCAAAGCAGAACAGCCGTTTACACCAAGGCTTGTGAGCTGATTATCGTAGCATCTTATCTCTTCCAAAGCAGAACAACCGCTTACATCAAGACTTGTAAACTTGTTGGTGTAGCAATACAGATATTTTAAGGCAGTACAGCCGCTTACGTCAAGGCTTGTGAGCTTATTACCGGAGCAAGACATATATGTCAAAAACGTATTCTTGCTAACATCAAGGCTTGTAAGCTGATTACCGCAACAAAATAACTTCTTCAAAGCCGTATTCTTGCTTATATCAAGTTTGGTTATCCGGTTGGTTTCATTAGATTCTACATTACCATCACTATTATAATAAATATATCCACAATAAAGATACTCCAGCTTTGTACAGCCGCTTACATTAAGACTTTCCATTTGATTGTGGAAGCATTTCAAGGTTGTCAAAGCTGTATTTTTGCTGACATCAAGTTCTGTTATCTCATTATACGAACAATCCAAATATTTTAAGGCAGTACAGCCGCTTACGTCAAGGCTTGAAAGCTGATTGTTGTAGCAATACAGATCTCCCAATTCTGTATTCTTGCCAATATTAAGGCTTGTGAGCTGATTGCTGTAAAACCAAAGCGATTCCAAAGCAGTATTGTTGGTCACATCAATGCTTCTGATCTGATTGGAAGCGCAGTTTAAACTAATCAAAGCCGTATTCTTGCTCACATCAATGCTTGTGAGCTGATTGTTGTCGCAGTCCAACGTTTCCAAAGCGGTATTTTTGCTGACATCAAGTTCTGTTATCTCATTATACGAACAATCCAGATATACCAGATTTGTAAAATACTCAATACCCTTAAGGCTTGTATAACCGTTTGGATTGCCATTACTGCCGGAAATATTTATTATTGTTACACCTTCGAGCTCTTCCTGAGACAGTCCGCCGCTTTCATCGTCATCATAAGACCTTACATAAGTTTTGAACTTCGTATCAGGAAAATGAGCTGCATCGATCGTAACAACATCTTCCGCCCAGGCAGAAGGCGCCATTGCCATACACAGCGCCAGAACAGCGGGCACTGCGCCTAAAATTTTCTTCCCTTTCATAATTTCCACCTCAAATTTGTATATTCCGACAAATGATATCTATTAACCATTATATCACAATACAGACATATTTTGTTACAAACTATCTTAATTATTATGAATTGTATGTAAAGTTCATAATTTCCAAAAAAAAAAAAAACACACCCGCAAAATATTTGCAAGTGTGTTTTTTCATATTGGGAAAGAGATTATCGATCAAAGTCCGAACTTAGCCACCATATTCTTAAATTCCGCAGAAGAAGCAAAGCCCTTGAATACCTGCTCTCTGGTCATACCATTCTTCATCTTGGTAAGCCATCTGCTCTTTCCGCCTGCGTCGGCAGTTCTGCCGAAGAGGGAGTTGTACATACAATCTACAAACTGCTCATCAGTGAGCTTCTTGTTCTTGAACTCGGCGGAGAAGACGAAGGAGTAGGCTATTTCTTCAGCGGTCTTTGTTCCGTTGATATATCTGCCTGTGTGGTTATTAAGTCCCTTGATGTCGTACTTTCTGCCCAGCGCTACTGTGTACAGTCTGCTTACATAAGCTGTGAGCTTTTCGTTCTTGTCGCGGTACTCGGGAGAGGTGTATGAGCCTCTTGTAATACCATAGCTTGCGCAGAGCCTTGTAAACTCTGCAGATTTTCCGAAGCCCTGGAGCACATAGCCGTAGGAGCAGCCGTTGTCAAGGGCAGCTGTCCATCTGGCAAGTCCTCCCGCATCGGGAGTTCTGTTAAGAAATGTCTTGTACATTCTTGTTACAAACTCTTTATTTGTAAGCTTTTTGTTTGCAAGCTCGGTGCTGAGCACAAAGCCCTTTGCCACGTCGCAGGCGGATCTGCCCGATTTAATGCTGCTTACGTGGTTTGCCTTGCCCTTGGGGTCGGAGGAACGCCCTAAAAGATCAACGTAAAGTCTTTCCACAAATGCCTCTGCGGGGTCGGGAGCAAAGGGAGCGTATTCGTACATATAGGGAGTCTGCTCGGAAGCGTACCATTTTACCGTGCCGTAGGACGTGGTTATGGGCTGGCAGTCGGACAGGGCATATTTATCAGAGGTTTCCTTGGAAATGAGATCTCCGCTGCTGTCAATGGCGGCAATATTTACGTTCTTGACCCCTGTGCTGTTGTTCACCTCTTCCCACATTACAAGGAAATGCTCATCGGTGAGCTTTACAAGCTGGGGAGTGCGAACGGTTATATTTGCATTTTCGCCATAGTTTGTGAGCCAGGTCGTTTTCTTTCCCGACATATCCTTTTTGACGGAGATGACAAATATATTTCTCTGACCCATAACAGATACGCCGCTTGACTCGCTCTGGTCAATGGAATTGCCTGCGATCATGCAGTTGTGGGTGGAAAGCTCCAGTCCGCCTACGGAAACGCCTGTATAATTATAATGATATCCCGACGCTTCCTTGATGGTAAGGATATTGCCGTATGATACACCGGTTATACTTCCGCCCACTGCGCATTTTGACAAATAGACCGCTCTCGGATAGTAGTCGCCGTGGTCCACTCTGTACACATTCTTTCCGTCTGTTTTCACAAACTGATTGAAGGAATGGCTCACATAGCCGTAGGACGCATTCATTATGCCATACCAGGACTGCTCCTCGGTCATTGTGTTCTGGTCGATGACAAAGGTCATATTCGCCTGATGATGATACCCGTCGGAGGTTTTATACATTTCGTGGCAGGTATGTATGTAAAGACGGCTGCCTGCTTCGTCCATTCTCAGAGAGCCTGCGCTGAAGGGACTGTAGGTATTTGCTCCGTATACGGAATATGACGAAAGCCTCTGCCAGCTCTTGCTGTACTTTACGACCCTCATTACCTCCGTATCATCGCTGTCACTTGCATTATTGCTGCCGAAAACAATGAAGTTATAGTTCTTTCCGCTGAAGGCTCCTCCGAATATGGGAAGCTCGCAGCTTATTTTTTTGCTGCTCAGAAGAGCATTGGCTTTGGAGTATTGTTCGATGATAACAGAGCCGCCTGTATATTCCGCTCTTGTAAATGTGCCGTCGCTGTTTTCGGAAAGATATGAGTTTACGGGACGGCTCCATACAGCATAGTTATTTGCGGAAATATTGCTGCTTCCCGCTCCGTCAAGGACTGCTGCGGGCGATACGGATACAGGCTCGGCGGATATGACGCTGACTGTTACAGACGCCTGAGCGCTGCCCGCAACGCTTTTGCAGGTTATTACCGCTGTACCCTCGCTCCATGCCGCAATAATGCCCTCATCGGACACCGACGCCACAGAAGGAGCGTTTGAGCTGAATGTGCAGGCGGGAGACTGCACTGTGTCTGAGGTCACAGATATCTGCTGTATTGTGCCGCAAACCATATTCCTGTTCTGCACAGACGCGGTTATGGAGGACGGAACGGTATCAAATCTTTCGGTATAAGCCTCCCCTATACCGCTTTCCTCGGCGGGCGGCATTTCGCTTTCATAGGAAACTATCGGGTCGGAGAGACCGTATCCTTCTTCCGCACACGCAAGCGGCGCCATAGCGTTCATTATCACCGACACGCTTATTATTGATGAAATGATACCTGCATATCGTTTTTTCCTGTTCATTATTTTTGACCATCCTTTCGTGAGAGTTTTATGGTTTTCGTCAGAAAAACCAACCCCCGGGATCATTTATACATTATGAATTGTCTTAATAATAACATTTTTACCGTATTTTGTCAATATACGGCTCTAATCGGGCAGCTGCTGCTCTCTTGCTTGAAAAAGCTCAGAAAAATTTACTTTATTGTAAAAAAATCGGGGCTATTTGTAAAAAAATTCGGGTAATATTGACAAATAATCTTGGATTTGATATACTTTAATAAATGCAGTTCATTTTTGTCGTAAAGGGGAGGGAGCGGTATGAACACTGCAGATAAAGAACAGACGCTAAGGCGCATTTCTCAGGCAATATTTTTCAATTGCTCCGCAGCCTATCTTGTTGACGCGGCTGCCGATACATATGAGGAGCTTTTCGCAGACGAGGATTTCAAAGCCGCTGTGGGTCCGTCGGGCACTCTGACCGATCTTTACAAGGGCATTTTCCAGCAGATAAGCTCGGGCGAGGTCCAGAACAATAAAAATTACGATGCATTCGTGGACGAATCCCTTTTTAAGCGCGACAGCTTCACCGGAAATGTGACGATGCCTTCACGAAACGGACTAAAAAGCTTCATCTACCGCGTTGTCAGAACTGCCGAAAACGAAAACACCATATATTTTATGGAAAACACGGAAGGCCACGACTCCGACAGGCTTGAGAAAATGAAGATGGACACCATTCAGGAAAATTATCTCTTCTCTATGATCGTTGACCTGAAAAAGGACACCTGCCGCAATTCCGCCACCACCGAGATAAACGCCGACAGACAGGACTATCTGGACATAAAATACTCACGGTGGAGATATATGATAGCAAATATGTTCATGCCCAATGACAAGAGTATGTTCCTTTCCGCTTCCGACCCCGAGAATATCATAGAAAGGCTTGAGAAGGAAAAGCTCTTCCGCATGGAGATACAGATGCAGAATATGCAGGGAGAATACATCTGGGTACGGCTCAGCTTCAGCCGTATGAAGGATTTCAGCCGCGAAAACCCCATTTTCGTTTATACGGTACAGGATATCAATGAAGATATGCTCCGCCTTCTTCATCAGGAAAACATCATTGCCGCCGTTGAAGAGAAAAACAAGGAGCTTGACAATATCAACAAGGCAAAGACCGTATTCATCTCGAATATGTCTCACGAGATACGCACTCCCATCAACGCTGTTCTCGGTATGGACGAAATGATACTGCGGGAAAGCTCGGAGGAACATATCAGGCAGTATGCCTACAACATCAGAAGCGCGGGAAGAATGCTCCTGAGCATTATCAACGATATCCTCGATTACTCCAAGATAGAGGCAGGCAAGATGGAGATAATCCCCGTTGAGTACAGCTCAAGCGCTATGCTCGATGATATTTGCAGCATAATCTCCATAAAGGTAAAGGAAAAAAATCTGAAATTCAACGTGAATATCGCCGAGGACATTCCCTCGCGTCTTTACGGCGATGAGCTGAGAATAAAGCAGATAATCATAAATATTCTTACCAATGCCGTAAAATACACCGAAAAGGGCAGCGTTACCTTCACAGTTGACTGCGTCGGGGCAGAGGAAGAGGGTATGACAGGGCTGCGCGTCAAGGTCGAGGACACAGGCATCGGTATGCGTAAAGAGGATATGAGCAGGCTCTTCACCGCCTTCGAGCGCCTTGAGGAAAAACGCAACCGCAACATCGAGGGAACAGGTCTTGGTATGAGCATCGTCGTCCGCCTGCTTGAACAGATGGGCAGCAAGCTGGACGTTGACAGCGTTTACGGTCAGGGCTCGTCCTTCTCCTTCGTTCTCCCCCAGAAGGTAATTGACAGCCGCCCCGCAGGCAGCTTCGAAAGCGCCAGAAAAAAGCGGCTTGAGAACGAAAAGCCCGACGAGATACCTTATGCGCCCTCTGCAAAGGTGCTTGCAGTCGATGATACCTCCTTCAATCTTACTCTTGTTACTCACCTTCTCAAACGCACAGGCATCAAGCCCGATACTGCTTCAAGCGGCGAGGAATGCTTAAAGAAGGTTTCCGAAAATCACTATGATCTTATCCTTCTCGACCACGTTATGCCCGGTATGGACGGTGTGGAGACCCTGGACAGGCTTCGCAGAATGGGCGGAAGCGCTGCCCATATCCCCGTTATCGCTCTTACGGCTAATGTAATGTCCGGCGCAAGGGAAAGATATCTTAATGCGGGATTTTCGGACTTTATCGAAAAGCCCATCGTGCCCTCAAAGCTTGAGGCGGCGCTTGTTCAGTATCTGCCGCCGGAGCTTCTCGAAAAGCGGGAAAAGTGATAAAACTGCAGCAGAAATACAGCAGACGCAGCTTTTGGAAGCCGCGATGTAAGGGCGTTTGTGACAATCGGAAGATTTGCCGCCGGCGTATCGAATACTAAAAAAATATACTGTCTCTCAGAAAAAAACTTTCTGAGAGACAGTATTTTTATGGCGTTCTGTTATCGTCTGTCCATTATTTCCACAAGCTTGTTTTTCAGGTCATCTTCTATCCTGCCGAGAGCCTTTTCGGCTTCCGCACGCTGCTGCCTGCCTTCCTTCTGTATCTGAATGGTCTCCTCGATCGTGCTGATAAGGTTCTGATTTACCTTTTGCAGAGTTTCGATATCAACAATTCCGCGGTTGGATTCCTTTGCGGTCTCCACAGTATTTGTTTTCAGCAGTTCGGAATTTTTCAGCAGCATTTTATTGGTGGTATCCGTTATCTCGCGCTGCATTTTCAGCACTCTCTGCTGGTTGTTAAGCCCCATTGCAATAACGAACTGGCTCTTCCAGACGGGGATAGTATTGAGCACAGCGGTCTGTATCTTATCCACAAGCACTCGGTCATTATTCTGTATCAGCTTTATCTGGGGCGCGGTCTGAACGGCTATGGTGCGGCTCAGCTCAAGGTCGTATATCTTCTTTTCAAACCTGTCCACCTCGTCCTCAAAATCCCGTACAAGCTGCGCATCCATAGGGTCGCCGCTTGTCTGCGCCTCGGCTCTCAGCTTCGGGATAGTTTCCGTTCTTATCTCCTCAACACGCTCTTTTCCTGCCTGAATGTACAGTCCCAGCTCCCGGAAGCAGTCAAGGTTCTGCTTGTACATTATATCAAATACGCTTATATCCTTGAGCATATCCATTCTTGCTTTTTCAAGAGCGGCTTCTATTTTGTCTATCTGCACCTCCGCCTTGTTATACCTCTCCACAAGCTTTTTCAGACCTTTGACGGCATTTTTCACCCCCGGCAGCTTTGACAGGATCCCGCTGTCATTTGTGAGCGATGAGGGGTCAAGGCTGTTTACCTCGACCACAAGATCTGACAGCAGCTCGCCTACCTGTCCTCCGTCCTTTGAGCGGACATTATCCAGTATGGAATCCGTAAATTCCGTCAGCCTGCGCTGTGCGCCGATACCGAACTGCACCGTTGTACCGGGGTCGGTAAGATCGATGCTTTCCTTTATTTCGGAAATTTTTGCTCTTTCTTCGGGTGTAAGCTCAAGCTGAGTGCTTTCACTCTGTACCGAAAGAGAAGTATCCTCCGTTACTGTGATATTTTTTGACTTTGATAGTGTCGCCAGACTTATTTCAGACATAGGTCAGTCCTCCAATTCTTCCATTATGAGCTTCATTACCTTGTAATCGGGCATATTCATTACTGCGCTCAGCTCGGGGGCAATGCCCGTTACCTTTCCTTCGCCGCCCTCAGATGAAATATCGCAGCCGCTTGTGCGGAAGCCGTGCTTTTCCCAGGCAAGCTGCTGTATTTTTTCATCGCAAAGCGCCGCTGCGCCCTGCTTTCCTGTTTCATCGAGAGCTATATAAATATGGGTCGACCATATTGTAGGCGTGGGGTATATTATTACCATATCCTCCGCAAGCTTTTCATACTGCCCGGGATTTTCCGCCGCATACTCAAGCAGCTGATTTTCATAGCCCGCAATTATTGGCTTTGCGCCAATTCCCGTTCGGATAAACTGATTGAACAGGTCGGAGGACGAGGTCTCCATATATCCGAGACCTGCAAAAACAGCTTTAAGCTGCGGCATTATTTCTTTAACGCTTTCCTCGTCCGCAGTTTTTCCGCCGCACAGCACGTTTGCAAGAAGCGCCGCAAACATATTGCCCGAATTTGAGCGGACAGGGTCGGTAGTATCCACCGAAACATTGCCGTAAAGCTCGGGCAGACCTGCCTCCGCCCATGTCATTCCGCTTGTTATCTTATCCGTAAGCTTTTTCATATCCGCATAATACACGCCCTCGGACAGAGTGACCGTTCCGTCCGTCATCAGCGCTTCGGCAACGGCTTTGTGGGAATAAAGCACTATGGGAGTATTAAAAATTATCTCATCGGAAACAGGCTCCCCGTGCTGCTCCTTGTAATACTCAAGAGCCGTTCTGCTGGAGGGGAAAAGATAATTCCTGCCCGACTGGTCTGCCGTGACCATATCCAGGGAGCCTGCACGGGAATATTCAAAGGCGATGTGATACTTTTTTGCCAGGATATCCGCTATCTGCTTATCCTCCATAACGCCTATCTTTTCGCCGCCGAGGTAGCCGTTTATTACGGTGACATCGGTGGATTTTCCGTAGAAATAATATCCTGCCCCGCAGGCTATTACAACGATCAAAATAACAGCGCCGATGAGTTTTGCTTTCATTTGTCCATCTCCATTTTCACAGTTTGCTCCAGAAGCTCTATCTCCGCCTGCATATCGGTAAGCTCGCCCCGCATAAGCTTTTCAAACTGTCCGCTGAACGCTTTGTTTAAAGTGGCAAGTGCACTTCGGGTATCCTGTTTAAGCTTTATTATTTCCGCAGTTTCGATATTTGCGTCCTGCAGACCGATATACTTTGAAAGCAGCTTTGAAGCGCAGTCCTGATAATAATCGATAAACTGCCTTGCCCGGCGTATCTTATCAGGATTATTTTCAAGATATTCTATTATCGCCCCGGAGGTCTCCGAAAGCTTTTCAGCCTCGTTTTTCACCTGCATATCGCCGATCTTTACGATGGATCTTTTTATGCTTTCATAGTCCTCTTTTGCTTCAAGCAGCTTCTGCTCAAGCTCTGCTCCGTTTTCGATAAGCTCGATATCTATGCTTCCTATCCTTCGCTTGGGCTTTGTCAAAAGATACAGACCTGCGTATGTTCCCATTGCCACGGGGATATCGATAAACACCGACCATTCAAGCATAAAAAGAAGTATCAGGAAAACCGCTCCCGAAGCCGCTGCTGAAATTATTGCTGCAATATTCTGACGAAGATCGTTTTTCACCTTAATTATATCCTTTCACGCTGCGGAATGCTCCCGCAAGGTCGGTCCTGCCGTCGAAAACTCTTGCATTGGTAAGCTCCGCAAGCT
>NZ_JBJERV010000054.1:0-37163 GCF_051882455.1 Huintestinicola sp.
CCTCCTCGAGGAGCATCTTGCCCAGATTACCGTGACCGAGACCAACCTTTCTCTGGTCAGCAACAGAACCGGGGATACAGAAAGCCTGGAGACCCTCTCCGATAGCAGCAGCAGCGTCAGCAGCTCTTGTGCAGCCCTTCTTGATTGCAATTGCACAGCCTACAGTATAAGCCCACTTTGCATTCTCAAAGCAGATAGGCTGAATGCCTTCTGTAATTTTATAAGGATCAAAGCCCTTAGCCTTGCAGATATCTGCGCACTCTTCAATGGAGTTGATTCCGTACTTACCCAGAACCTCAAGAATCTGCTTTTCTCTTCTTTCGTATGATTCAAATAAAGCCATTATTATAACCTCCTTAATTATATTTCAGTGATTACTGCTTTCTGGGGTCGATGATCTCAACAGCGTCAGCTACACGGCCGTACTGACCCTTAGCCTTCTCAAATGCTGTGTTAGCATCATCTCCGCCCTTGATGAAGTCCATCATCTTACCAAAGTTAACGAACTGGTAGCCGATGATCTCCTTATCAGCGTTGAGAGCAATACCTGTAACATAACCGTCGGTCATTTCAAGGTAACGGGGACCCTTTGCGAGAGTACCGTACATTGTACCAACCTGTGAACGGAGGCCCTTACCGAGGTCCTCAAGTCCTGCACCTACAACAAGACCATCCTCAGAGAATGCAGACTGTGAACGTCCGTAAACGATCTGGAGGAAAAGTTCTCTCATAGCTGTGTTGATAGCATCGCAAACCAGGTCTGTGTTAAGTGCCTCGAGAATAGTTCTGCCGGGGAGGATCTCAGCAGCCATAGCAGCGGAGTGGGTCATACCGGAACATCCGATAGTCTCAACGAGAGCCTCCTGGATAACGCCTTCCTTAACGTTGAGGGTAAGCTTGCAGGTACCCTGCTGAGGAGCACACCAGCCAATGCCATGTGTGAAGCCGGAAATGTCCTTGATTTCCTTAGCCTTTACCCACTTTGCTTCCTCGGGGATCGGAGCAGCACCGTGTGCAACGCCCTGTGCCACGGGGCACATTGTTTCAACCTCATGAGAATAGATCATATTAGTTACAAACTCCTTTCAAATTTTCGCCGATGCAGAAAAAAGACTCCGACATCGCATAAAACAATTATACATTATTTTCTGTCAAAAATCAAGTATCTTTTTTATAAATTAAACAAGTAATGCATATTTGGGCATATTTTGATAATAATGATGTCGGATTTTCCGTTTTATACGTAAATAACAAAGAATAACTGCGAAAAAAAATTGAATTTCTCCTTGACAAATACCCCTCGGGGGTATATAATATAAGCATAAACCACAAAAAAGGACTGATAAAATGGACAAATGCTGCCGCTGCCATGACTCAAAGCAGCGAACCGATGATGAAAAGAAGCGCCTTATCAACAGGCTTAACCGCATTGAGGGACAGATACGGGGCATAAAGGGTATGGTGGAAAGAGATGCCTACTGCCCCGATATCATGGTGCAGGCGTCCGCCGTCACCGCCGCCGTCAACTCATTCAATAAAGAGCTTCTCGGCACACATATCCGTACCTGTGTTGCAGATGATATAAGAGAGGGAAAGGACGAGGTCATTGACGAGCTTCTCGATACCCTCCAAAGGCTGATGAAATGAAAGGATAACAGAATTGAAGCAGTATAATATTACGGGAATGAGCTGCGCCGCCTGCAGCGCACGGGTCGAAAAGGCTGTCTCGTCAGTTAAGGGCGTGACCTCCTGCTCGGTGAGCCTGCTCACAAATTCAATGGGCGTGGAGGGAACGGCTTCACCCGAGGAAATAATTTCGGCAGTTGAAGCGGCAGGCTACGGAGCGTCTCCCAAAGGCGCTGAAAAGAGCCAAAGGAGCGCTGACAAAGCGGCGGAGGAGCTTGAGAACAAGGACTATCCCCTGCTGAAAAAAAGGCTCATCTGGTCTGTGGGATTTCTTCTACTGCTGATGTATGTCTCAATGGGGCATATGATGTGGGGCTGGCGGCTCCCATCTTTTTTCGACGGGAACCACATTGCAATGGGACTTGTCCAGCTCCTTCTCACTGTCATAATAATGGTGATAAACCAAAAATTCTTTATAAGCGGTTTCAAAGCTCTTGCAAATAAGGCTCCGAATATGGACTCCCTCGTGGCATTAGGCTCATCTGCTGCGTTCATATACAGCCTTTACGCCCTTTTCGCTATGACCGGCGCACAGGTCAAGGGCGACAGCGAGGGCGTTATGAGCCTTATGCACGAATTTTACTTTGAATCCGCCGCGATGATACTTACGCTTATCACCGTGGGAAAAATGCTCGAAGCCCGTTCCAAGGGCAAGACCACCGATGCCCTGAAAGGTCTCATACAGCTCGCTCCCAAGACCGCCGCTGTCATAAGGGACGGAGCGGAGGAGATCATTCCCGCGGAGCAAGTGAACAAGGGAGATATATTCGTTGTCCGACCGGGCGAAAGTATTCCTGCGGACGGAACGGTCCTTGAGGGCGAAAGCGCAGTAAACGAGTCTGCTCTCACAGGTGAAAGCATTCCCGTTGATAAAACGGTCGGCGATAAGGTTTCCGCCGCGACCATAAATCAGTCGGGATTTCTAAAATGCGAAGCGGTAAACGTTGGCGAAGATACTGCCCTGTCCCGCATCATACAAATGGTAAGCGATGCAGCTGCTACAAAAGCGCCCATAGCAAAATCAGCCGACAAGGTCTCGGGAATATTCGTCCCCGCAGTCATCGCCATAGCCGCAGTTACGGCAATGATCTGGCTGCTTACGGGACAGACCGTCGGGTTTGCTCTTGCAAGAGGTATCTCGGTGCTTGTAATAAGCTGCCCCTGCGCATTGGGACTTGCGACCCCCGTTGCGGTAATGGTTGGAAACGGAGTAGGTGCCAGAAACGGCATTCTGTTTAAAACAGCCGCCTCTCTCGAAGCCGCAGGCGAGGTGGAAATAGTCGCTCTGGACAAAACGGGAACCATTACCGAGGGAGCACCCAAGGTCACAGACATTATCCCCGCAGACAGTATTTCTGCCGATGAACTTCTGCAAGCCGCCTATTCCGCGGAAACAAAAAGCGAGCACCCCCTTGCCAAAGCTATCGTCCTCGCCGCCGAGGAAAAAGGTCTTACTCCCTTTGAGATTACAGGATTTAAAGCCTATGCGGGAAGCGGCCTCTCCGCACATTACGGTGACAAGGTAATATACGGCGGCAATCTGAAATTTATATGCTCTCATGCAGAAATTTCCGAAGAAATACGGACAAAGGCACAGTCTCTCTCGGAAGAGGGCAAAACTCCCCTGTTCTTCTCGGAAAACGGCAAGCTTATGGGAATGATAGCCGTGGCGGACGTTATCAAGGAGGACAGTCCCCGAGCCGTTTCCGAGCTTCGTAAAATGGGCATCAGAACGGTAATGCTCACAGGCGATAACGAACGCACCGCCAAAGCCGTAGGAAAGCTTGCAGGAGTGGACGAGGTAATAGCGGAGGTACTTCCCGAGGGCAAGGAAAGCGTTATCCGCAGGCTGTCCGCAGAGGGCAGAACGGCAATGGTGGGAGACGGCATAAACGACGCCCCCGCCCTCACCCGTGCAGACGTTGGCATTGCCATCGGTGCAGGTACGGACGTTGCCATAGACGCGGCAGATGTGGTGCTGATGAAAAGCAGACTCACAGACGTTCCTGCGGCAATACGTCTCAGCCGTGCATCTCTCAGGAATATCAGACAAAATCTTTTCTGGGCGTTTATCTATAATGCCATAGGCATACCCCTTGCGGCAGGAGTATTGATACCCCTGTTCAATATCGGGCTTGATCCGATGTTTGCCGCAGCGGCAATGAGCCTTTCAAGCTTCTGCGTTGTAACAAACGCTCTCAGACTGAATTTTATCGACATTCACAATGCCGATAAGGATAAAATGATAAGATCCAAACGCAAAAAGGAGAAAAAAGCTATGACAAAGACAATTAAAATCGAAGGTATGATGTGCGGTCACTGCGAGGCTGCGGTGAAAAAAGCTCTTGAAGCGGTAAGCGGTGTTGCTTCCGCAGAAGCAAGCCACGAAAAGGGAACGGCAGTCGTTACCCTTTCCGCTCCCGTTGATGACGCAGTCCTCAGAAAAGCTGTTGAGGACAAGGATTATACGGTCCTCGGAATTGAATGACCGACCTTCACAAGCCGCCTCCTGCCGTTTATGATAGGGGGCGGTTTTTGTTGACATTTCTTTCCTGTTGTGATACAATAAATTACAAAGAGGATGTCACATTGAGATATCCGGAAATATAGAGAGGGCGTTTCCCTCGAACACAGTAAGGTTTATGAAAACGCCTGCTGTCAAGGTGAAGAACCGGAAGAACCTGAAAATCTGCCTGTTGACGATCATATTATTTTACGGGAGTGACAATTTCGCTGATACCACCGCAGTTTTATATTCTGAAAATATCCTCGTATTCAACGGAAAGAATTTCCTTTATAAGAATTATTTCATCGGGGTAAAGGTGTCTCTGTCCCACCTCGATTTTAGCTACTGCGCTTCTGGTAATGTCACAGCCCCTTATCTGTAAGCGTGAAGCAAGCTGATCCTGTGTTATCTGACGCTGTTCTCTCAGCATTCTTATGTTATTTCCCACCTTTGATTCTATTGCTTTGTTAATTGAAATCACCGCTTTCAAAAAAATTAAAAAGACTATTGACATTATTATAAATTTGATTTATAATATATTTGCACCCGTATAAGTGCAAATGCATTTGAACTGAAAGAAAAAATGGTAATTGTTTTTTCGTAAAAATGCGGTATGACTGAGAAAAACTTGATCGGCATATATATTGCTTGATTTACTTGGAGGATTCATATGAAAAAATTATCGGCAGTTATTCTTATATTATGCTTATGCTTCACAGGGTGCGGTGTGCCGACCTCAGACAATGACTTGTCAGATGTGGAAATCGCCTCGCAGGTCATTTCTGAAACTACAGACAATGAAATGGAAGTGATTTTCGAAGAGCCTGAGGAATCAAGTCTTGCTTCCTCTGCTGTCACGGAAGCGGCGGAGGAAGAAGCCGACGACGGAAAATTACAAGTGCCGTCTGCCGGCTATATGTGCGAGGGAAAGCATTACACGGAGGTGGTTGACTTATTCAGGTCGGCAGGCTTTACAAATGTGACCGCAAGCTCCTATGAAGCAGAATACAGCAAAGAAGACAGCTTTGAAGGCTGCGTAATGCTTGTATCAATAAATGACGATACTGATTTTGAGGAAACCGCAAAATACGACCCCGATGCCGCTGTAAAAATATTCTATGCTGTTTTGCCGGAGGAAACCGAAGCTGTATCCACCTCTTCATCACCTGCCGCCGATTCATCGTATCACTCCGATAAAAGCAGCGACAGAAATTCCGTAACCGTCCCCGATGAAGCGGAGACCGAAGGCGATCTTGTCTGGGTACCCGTTAACGGTGGAACGAAATATCACAGCAGAGCCGGCTGCAGCAATATGAAGGACCCGATACAAGTCTCCCTCGACACTGCCATTGAAAACGGATATACACCCTGCGGAAGATGTCATTAAACCGGCTGCCGCTGCGGACGCTAAACGTTCGCAGCGTTATATTTTTGCCTTGACATTCCCACCATTTGGAATTATAATAAAAATATAAATCATCACCGAAAGGAAATAATAAAAATGAACGTGCTTATAATAAACGGTCCCAATCTCAATCTCTTAGGCGAAAGAGAGCCCGGCACCTACGGCAGCGACAGCTACAAAAGCATATGCGCCGAGATCACCGAAAAGGCTGCGGAGCTGGGCTTTGAAAGCTGCGAATGCTTCCAGTCAAACCACGAAGGCGAGATGATCGACCGTATCCACGCCGCAAGGCTTGACTTCTCGGGAATTGTGCTGAACGCAGGCGCCTACACCCACTACAGCTACGCTATCCGAGACGCCATTGCGGCTGTAAAAATACCCGTTATCGAGGTGCATATGTCCAATATCCACAAGCGCGAGGAATTCCGCCACACCTCCGTCATATCCCCCGTCTGCGCGGGACAGATCGCAGGCTTCGGCAAGGAAAGCTACATCTTAGGACTGTATGCCCTTAAATCAATTCTGGAGAATAAGGTATGAACAGAATAGAAGCACTTCGGCAAAAGCTCCCCGCAGATTCCTGCGCCCTGATAACCTCCGACGTGAACAGACGATATTTCACGGGAATGAAGTCCTCCGCAGGAACGCTTATCGTTTTCAGAAATGCCGCATATCTTATAATTGACTCAAGATACATCGAAAAGGCATGCGATACAGTCACCGACTGCGATGTGATAAAGCAGGAAAGGCTCTACTCTCAGCTTTCAGACCTTATCGCAGGAAATCACACGGAACGTGTCTGGGTGGAAAGCGATACCATGACCCTTTCCGAATTTGAACGGCTTCGTGAAAATATTACGGGAACGGTCACATTCAATAATTCCTCCGACCTGAGCCGTATCATCGGTGAAATGCGAATGATAAAATCCGACAGCGAGATCGCCCTGATGGAAAAGGCTCAGCGCATTGCGGAAAAGGCTCTGGAAAATGCTCTTAATTTTATAAAAGAAGGCGTTACCGAGCGGGAGATAGCCCTCTGCCTTGACGAATATATGCTCCGAAACGGCGCAGAGACTCTCTCCTTTGAGACCATCGCCCTCTGCGGCACCACCACCTCAATGCCCCACGGCGTCCCCTCGGACAGACCGCTTAAAAAGGGCGAATTTATCCTTATGGACTTCGGCGCCGTTGTGGAGGGATACCACAGCGATATGACCAGAACGGTGGCTCTGGGCGATGTGACCGAGGAAATGGAGCAGGCGTATTCCGTCGTCCTTGAAGCCCAGAACAGAGCCATAAACGCCGCCGTCTGCGGCATAACGGGAAAGCGTCTTGACTGCGTTGCAAGAGATTTTATCGCAGCAAACGGCTACGGCGAATATTTCGGTCACGGTCTGGGTCACAGCGTGGGAATGGAGATACACGAGTCCCCCTGCGCCAATACCCGCGACGAAACTGTGCTTCAGGAAAATATGGTCATAACTATCGAACCGGGCGTTTACCTGCCGAAAAAATTCGGCATACGCATAGAGGATTTTGTAGTAATAAAACAAAATTCTTGTTATAATTTGACAAATGCTCCTAAAAATCTTATAAAATTATAAAAAGGTATTGCATTATTTCAGAAAATGTGGTATGATATAAATTAAATAATGATTATTTCGTATCAGAGAGCCATTTGCCGCTCTCAATTCTAAATTTTTTGGAGGTTTAATATGATTTCAGCAGGCGATTTCAGAAACGGAATGACATTCGAGGAGGACGGCAACGTTCTTCAGATCGTTGAATTCCAGCACGTTAAGCCCGGTAAAGGCGCTGCTTTCGTAAGAACCAAGATCAAGAATGTTATCACCGGTTCCGTAATTGAAAAGAGCTACAATCCTTCCGCAAAATTCCCTACCGCTTACGTTGAAAGAAAGGATATGGAGTATACCTACAGCGATGGCGATCTTTACCACTTTATGGATCCCGAGACCTACGAGGATCTTCCCGTAAGCGCAAACGAGCTTGGCGACAGCTTCAAGTTCGTTAAGGAAAATATGGTTTGCAAGGTTTGCTCCTACAAGGGCAAGGTTTTCGCTGTAGAGCCCCCCAACTTTGTTGAGCTTCAGGTAACACAGACCGACCCCGGCTTTGCAGGCAACACCGCAACCAACGCTACCAAGCCTGCTACTCTCGAGACAGGCGCAGAGATCAAGGTTCCCCTCTTCATCAACGAGGGCGATATGATCAGGATCGACACACGTACAGGCGAGTACATGGAAAGAGCGTAAGCATCTGCCGTAAAAACTGTTTATTTAAGGAGGCTGTAACCTATGACACTTACTGAAAAAACCGCTTATCTCAAAGGCCTTATGGAAGGTCTGAACACCGACGACAAGGTTATTGCCGCTATTGCTGATATCCTCAGCGACATGGCTGCCGAGATCGCAGACCTGAAGAATGATGTAGATGAGCTTTCCGAAGTGGTTGACGTTATCGATGAGGATCTGGGAGAGGTGGAAAAGGACCTTTACGAGATCGACGAGGACGATGACGATTGCTGCTGCTGCGATGACGAGGACGACGAGGATTACGATGAGTACTACGACGATGAGGACGATGACGAAGAGCTTTTCGATGACGAGGAGCTTTACGAAGTTACCTGCCCCACCTGCGGAGATACTATCTGTCTCAATGCCGCAATGATCGAGGACGGCTCCATCAACTGCCCCAACTGCAATGAGCTTCTCGAATTTGACCTTGACGATATCGAGGAAGATGACGAGGACGAAGGCTCCGAGGAATAAGGCAATTTTACAACCGAATAAACTGCAATTTGTTTCAGGGCGAGGTGAAATTCCTCACCGGCGGTAAAGTCCGCGAGCCGAGCTTTTTTAAGCTTAGCATGATTCGGTGAAATTCCGAAACCGACGGTATAGTCCGGATGAAAGAAACACAGCGTTTAACTGCGTATTACCTGCTGCCCGTGAAGCACTATGCTTTGCGGGCAGTTGTTATTTTCAGAACAGATTGCTTTTTATTATAAATTTTATTTTATGGAGGAATCTGTATGAAAAACGAACTCTTCAAACCAAACACCGAAACCTCAAAGGTAAGACAGCTCACAGTCACAGCAATGATGGGCGCAATGGCAGCAGTGCTGATGTTCTTTGATTTTCCCGTGCCCATGTTTATGCCGGGATTTATCAAGTTTGACCTATCCGAGCTGCCTGCTCTTATCGCAGCCTTTGCCATCGGTCCCCTTTCAGGCGCAGGCGTGTGCCTTTTAAAAAATCTGCTGAATATTTTATGCCAGGGCTCGGGAACGGGCGGAGTGGGAGAGCTTTCCAATTTTATTCTCGGCTGCGCATTTGTAGTCCCCGCAGGATTTATTTACAAATCCAAAAAGACTAAGACCCGTGCAATAATCGGAGCAACAGTCGGTGCAGCAGTTATGGCGGTTTTCAGCATTTTCTCAAACTACTTTTTCATTTATCCCATTTACACCAAGTTTATGCCCATGGAAGCCATAATCAGCGCATATCAGAAGCTTAACCCAAATGTAGAAACACTTCTTGACGCACTTATCCGGTTCAACCTTCCCTTTACCTTTATTAAAGGAATGTGCAGCACCGTTATAACCGTTGCGATATACAAGTACATCTCCCCTATCCTCAAGCACGGCAGAGCGCAGAAAACTGTCAACAGCTGATAAAAAGGCATTTAAGGCTGTTAAAATATTCAAAAAACACGCAGCAGAAGCCATTATTTTAGTGTAATTGGTAAATTATATCAAACAATATTTGACAAATGCAAAATTAAATGTTATACTAATTATAACATTTAATTTGGAGGTAAACTGTTATGGCAAAAGATAAAAAGACTCAGTCCAAGCCCGCAGTTTCCGCAGAAGCTGCAAAGCCTGTCGAGACCGCTAAAGCTGTTGAAAATGTTAAACCCGCTGAAGAAGTAAAGGCTGCACCTGCTGAAAAGAAGGTTGAAAAGCCTGTTGCAGAAAAGAAAACCGAAAAGCCTGCTGCTGAGAAGAAGGCAGAAAAGCCTGCTTCAGAAAAGAAGGCTGCTCCCAAGAAGGCTGAACCTGTTAAGAAGGATATTTTCCTCATTCAGGGCGCAGGAGAGCATACCGTTACCGATATAACCGAGCTTTGCAAGGCTGATTTCAAGGTTCGTAACGGACGCAAGCATATCAAGAGCATTGACGTTTATGTCAAGGCTGAAAACAACGAGCTCAAAGCATATTATGTTGTTAACGGCAATCCCGAGGGCTTTATCGTACTGTAAGCTTTTATGTAACAAAAATAACATATCCGTCCTGTCACAAGCAGGGCGGATTTCGTTTTATAAAAACTGAAGGTTTTTAGAATTAGCTCCGGAGGTTCTATGAAAGACTTTGATATAATAAACGATCTGATAGGGACTGGTGTTACGGAAAACGACCTTGTATTTGTTGACTGCTATGTCCGTCCCACGCTTGGAATATTCATTCCCACCGCAGGCGAATGCGGATATGCAGCAAAGCCCGGTCATTCCCATCCGTCCTATATGATAGTTATCTCCTTTGAGCATAAGTCGGACAGGCAGACCCATTACCGCGCAGAAATAACCTCTCCCGATGTTCCTCACGATGACAAAACGGGATTTCATTATTATTGCCTGCTGATAGAAAAGAACTATTTTGAAAAGCGGTATCTGATGTATTCCGAAAAGATCCCCGAATTTAACGGACAGCCTTTTGAAATATGCAGCGATATTTTAAAAGCGCTTAACACCTTTGTATTCGAGTACAGCAAATCAATGCCCAATTCGGACATCACCCTTGACGCACAGGCTGAAATAATCACCCACTGGATAATACGCAGTATTATGGGCGAGACCTTTGATATGCGTGCAGTTTCCTCTGATTATTCCGTTGCAAGAGCGCAGCACTATATGGAGCAGCATTACGCGGAAAATATAACCGTATCAAAGCTTGCGGCATTAGGGTATGTTTCAGGCTCCTGCTTAAACCGTAAATTCAAAAAGGAAACAGGTATCACGCCCATCGAATATCTCATTGAGATACGTCTTGAGCGCGCGAAAACAATGCTGAAAAGGAAAAATATTTCCGTTACCGAGGTAGCTCTGCGGTGCGGCTTCGGAAGCAGCGCACATTTCTCCTCATGCTTTCAGAACAGGGTGGGAGTATCCCCCACGGAATATCGTGATAAATATATCGGTTAGCAGTATTTTGAAAAAATCGAGCAGTTTTATAAAAGCATAGGTCTTTCCTTTGGGGTATAATTATATAAAAAAGAAAGAGGGAATGATATTATGACCCCACAGGAAATGTTTAAGCTGATAAACGAAAATCCCGCATTTTATCTTGCCACCGCCGAGGGAAACCAGCCCAGAGTAAGAGGAATGCTGCTTTACAAAGCAGATGAAAAGGGATTTATCTTTCATACTGCCTCAACAAAGGACGTGTATTCACAGATAATGAAAAATCCCAAAGCGGAAATGTGCTTCTCCTGCAAAGGGATACAGATACGTGTAACGGGAGTGCTGGAGCAGGTACATGATGAAAAACTGAGGGCTGAAATATTTGCTCACCCCTCAAGGAAATTCCTGCAGGCGTGGGCAGAAAACGGCATCGACGACCTTTTGCAGATATTTGTAATGAAAAACTGCACCGCCGTTACCTGGACAATGGATACAAATTTCTCCCCCAAGGAGCCTGTACAGCTCTGCTGAATTTAATTTACGGAAGTGATAAAAATGCTCACACATATCGGCACTCAGACGATTGAAACAGACAGACTGATACTCCGCAGATTTGACTTTTCCGATAACGAAGCAATGCTAAAAAACTGGATAGCAGATGAAAAAATACAGTCAATGTACTCCGAGCCCGTATATTCCACAATGGAAGAGGTGGACGGTCTGCTGCAAAAATATATCGGCTCATATGAAAAAAGCGATTATTACCGCTGGGCAGTAATCTTGAAAAACTCGGGCGAATGTATCGGACAAATCGCCTACTTTCTTGTGGACAGCAAAAATCATTTTGCGGAAATAGAATACTGCATAGGCTCCGAATTTCAGCGCAAAGGATATGCAACCGAAGCAGCAAAGGCAGTTATCGCATACGGATTTGACAGAATAAACCTGCACAAGGTACAGATATGCACCAAGACTATCAACAAAGCTTCACAGCGAGTTATAGAAAAGTGCGGCTTTACATATGAAGGGACCCTTCGGGATTATTTTTATATGAACGGGGAATATGTGGGCAGACATTACTATTCAATGCTTAGAGAAGAGTATGAGCACTAAAAAATCAGCGGTAGAATGTGAACTACCGCTGATTTTTTTAGTGTGAAAATATAAAATTGCTGCTCAATTATCAGCTGCCTTTCCTGAATTGCTCCACATCGGGAACGGAAAATCTCTCAGTGGGGATTTTTCTTCCCCGAAGCTTCCGCCGTTCCTTTTGAGCCTTGATGACCTTCTGACGTGAAAACTCTTCTCGTTCCTTTTCTTCAAGGCTGTTCTCAATGAATTTAACGGTGGACTCGTATTTGGGAATAACAATGTTTTTCAGCGCATTTGCACGGGTCTGAGTTTTCTTTATGGCATTTGCAAGGCGGAAAACGCTGTTGTCCACCTCTGCAAGCATTGCGGTCATCTGCTTTACACGGTTGAAGCAGATATATGCCATATCCACGTTACCGTCAGTATTTTCAAAGCCATAGGTAAGCTGGTTATCGGAAACTCCAAGGCTGACCTTTGGCAGCTCGCAGCCCATTACGCTGCGGTAGGTAACGCTTACGCTCTGCTCGATAGGCATACCCTCGGCAACTCTGCTTATAAGTCCCATAGTGATGTTGGCACGCTGGAGAGCCGCATAAGCGTCCTTGTAGGTGTCGGTAATGGAGCCTCTGAGCGCCTTTGCGGCATCGACCATCATCATAAGCTCTCTGATAAGCACATTCCTCTTGCGGTCAAGCAGCTCGTAGCCCACCTTGGCAAGCATAAGGGATTTTTTTACATTAAGAAGATTTCCTTTGGTGGGAAAAACCTGATCTGCCATTTATATGCACCCTTTCTGAGAAATGTCGGAGTGAATGTTATGCACCGAGCCGCTGTCTGATACTGTCAAGCACACGATTCCATTCACTGTAGTGCTCTTCATTTTCTTCTGCAAGCTCTCTCACCTCGGAATTTTCACCCTGAACCAGTCCGACAGCCTGCAAAGCCTTTTCACGAAGATGAGAAACATCGTCTGCAGAAATACTTGAAATCAGCTTTTCCACGCCCTCGTCGGAAGGAGCATCGGTAAGCAGCGACCAATCAACGCCGTTAAGTGCCGCATCAACAATTGCAGCCGCAGCAAGGGCATACTCACATACATCATAATCAAGATAATTGTCACATTCAATTGCTTCGTCAAGAAACCTCTCAAGAGCTTCTACAGGATCTTCGGAATCGTTCAGCTCGTCAAGAGCGTCCCATGAAGTATCCTCACAAAATATCTGATGGCTCCAGCAACCCATATTATTCTCCTATCCGCAGCCCAGGGGCTGCTAATTTAATATTATTCTTCAAATGCAGCCGCCTTGTCGGGGTCATACTTCTGGTCGAGCAGCTTCTCATCAACTCTGTCAAGGGCAGAACGGGGCAGGGTCGAAAGCAGCGCCCAGCCCAGATCAAGTGTCTCATCAATGGAGCGGTTCTCGTCAAAGCCCTGATTAACAAAATGCTTCTCAAAAAGCCGTCCAAAGCGGAGATACGACTTGTCAAGAGGAGAAAGCTCGTCCTCGCCGATTACCGAAGCCAGGGACCTTGCGTCCTGCACCTTTGCATACGCCGCAAAAAGCTGGTTTGCGCAGTCCGAATGGTCCCCTCTTGTGAAGCCCTCGCCGATACCGTCCTTCATCAGACGGGAAAGGCTGGGGAGAACTGCCACAGGGGGATAGATACCGTTCTGGTCAAGGCTTCTGTCCAGAACTATCTGACCCTCGGTAATGTATCCCGTAAGGTCGGGAATGGGGTGTGTGATATCGTCATTGGGCATGGTAAGGATAGGTATCTGAGTAACAGAACCCTCGGAACCTTCCACAATGCCCGCTCTCTCATAAAGTGAAGCCAGGTCGGAATAGAGATAACCCGGGAATCCCTTTCTTGCAGGAATTTCTCCCTTTGAGGAGGAGAACTCACGAAGCGCCTCGGCATAGCTTGTCATATCCGTCAGGATAACGAGGATATGCATATTCTTCTCAAATGCAAGATACTCTGCGGCGGTAAGAGCGCACTTAGGAGTAAGAATTCTCTCAATAATTGGGTCATTGGAAAGATTAAGGAACATTGCCACCTTCTGCAGAACGCCGCTTTCCTCAAAGCTCTTGCGGAAATAGTCGGCAATATCGTTCTTAACGCCCATTGCGGCAAATACCACAGCAAAATTCTGTCCGCTTTCCTCAGCGATCTTTGCCTGACGAACTATCTGCACTGCCAGCTTGTTGTGGGAAAGACCCGAACCCGAGAAAATAGGCAGCTTCTGACCTCTGATAAGAGTTGTGAGCGCGTCAATAGAGGAAATACCCGTATTGATATAGTTTCTCGGATAGGAACGTGAAACGGGATTAAGGGGCTTGCCGTTGATGTCCGCATACTTTTCTGCGTATATCTCTCCCAGCCCGTCAATGGGTCGTCCCGCACCGTTGAAAACTCTGCCCAGAAGTTCTTCTGAAAGGGGCATTTCCATAGGCTTGCCCGTAAATCTTGTACGGGTGTTCTTGAGGGAAAGACCCTTTGTGCCCTCGAAAACCTGGAGTATGGCGCGGCTACCGTCTATCTGCACAACTCTGCCCGTCCTGACGGAGCCGTCGTCCAGACGAATTTCCGCAACCTCGTCATAGGAAACTCCCGCAACGTTGTCAAGAGCGATAAGAGGACCGTTTATCTCTTTAAGTCCGATATACTGAACAGCCATTATCTTCCCTCCTCGGTGCAGGCTCTGACAGCCTTTTTCACAGTCTGCTCTATCTCAACCTCAAGCCTGCGGAAAAGCTCAGGCTTGTCGTTGGGAATGTCATATTTCATTTTGATGACCTTTTCAAAAATACCCGTAGAAATGATACGATTTATGGGAACGCTTTTCTCAACAGCGCTCTTACATTCGTCATAAAGCTTCAGAATAGCCTTCATCATCTTGAACTGCTTGTCAAGAGGCACATAAGTATCGTCCTTGTGATATGCATTCTGCTGCAAAAATCCCACGCGGATAACTCTTGCCGTCTCAATAACAAGCTTCTGATCGTCGGGAAGAACGTCCGCACCGATAAGCTTAACTATCTCCATCAGCTTGTTTTCCTCAATGAGCAGTGAAGAAATGCGCTGACGATAGGGCAGAAAATCCTTGTCAACGTTCTTGTAATAATACTCGCCCAGATCGTCGGTATATTCGGAATAGCTGTTGTTCCAGTTGATGGCAGGATAATGACGAGCATAAGCAAGCGCCTTGTCCAGCGCCCAGAAGCAGCGTACGAAACGCTTTGTATTCTGAGTAACAGGCTCGGAGAAATCGGAGCCCTGAGGAGAAACTGCTCCGATAATGGAAACGCTGCCCTCGGTGCCGTTTAAATTCTCCACATAACCCGCACGCTCATAGAACTCGGAAAGTCTTGAGGGAAGATATGCAGGGAAGCCCTCTTCCGCAGGCATTTCCTCCAGACGTCCGCTTATCTCACGGAGCGCCTCCGCCCATCTTGAGGTGGAGTCCGCCATAATAGCGATGTGGTAGCCCATATCACGGTAATACTCGGCAATGGTGATACCTGTGTAAATAGAAGCCTCACGAGCCGCAACGGGCATATTTGAGGTGTTTGCGATAAGCACGGTCCTGTCGGTAAGGGGGCGATTTGTCTTGGGGTCAATTAGTCCCGAAAACTCCTCGAGTACCTGAGTCATCTCGTTGCCGCGCTCGCCGCAGCCGATATATACGATAATATCGGCGTCGCACCACTTAGCAAGCTGGTGCTGGGTCATGGTCTTGCCCGTGCCGAAGCCTCCGGGAACGGCTGCCGTGCCGCCCTTGGCAATGGGAAGAATGGTGTCTATGACGCGCTGACCCGTAATGAGGGGGCGGTCAACAGGCAGTCTCCTGTCAAAGGGACGGGACTGCTTTATGGGCCATTTCTGGCACATAGTAAGGTCATGCTCGCTGCCGTCGGCAGATTTTATGCGGCAGATAACATCGTTTATGGTGTATTCCCCGTTCTCAGCAGCAAATACCACCTCGCCGCTCATATTCGGGGGTATCATACAGCGGTGCTCGATAAGGGGCGTTTCGGGGCATACAGCAAATATAGCCCCCCCCTGTACCTCGTCGCCCACCGATACCTTGAGAGTAACGCTCCATTTTTTCTCAGTATCAAGGCTGTCGATATTGGAACCCGGGGAAATGTACGCACCCGACAGCTCCTCTATCTTCTTGAGAGGGCGCTCGATACCGTCAAATATATTTGAGATAATGCCGGGACCCAGAACAGCGGAAACAGGCGCACCCGTGCCGATAACAGGCTCACCCGGCTTCATTCCCGTAGTTACCTCGTAAACCTGAATGGTAGTCTCCTCGTCATTCACACCGATGACCTCGCCCATAAGGTGATCTGCACCCACATAGACCATTTCCATCATGGCAAAATCGGAGGCGTCCCGTACCTTAACAACAGGGCCGTTTACAGAAAATACGGTATTCACTGCCGATCACCCTCCTGTGCCGTCATAAGATTACCCGAAGCAAACAGGCTCAGCTGCTCCTTCAGAGCGCAGTCGAAGGTCCTGTCGGTAACAGTGCCCTTAGCGCTGCGGAGAATAAGAAGTCCGCCGTATTTTATGGAATCGTCGGCAGCCACCGTCACCTTGTCCCTTGAAGCGGCGGCAATAGCATCGGAGAGCTCCATATCCTCGGGAGAAAGATATACTCTTGCACCCTCAAGGTCGCCCTCTTCTGCAATGGCGGCGCAGAGCTTTTCCTCGTATTCGGGAGTTTTTCTGTATTCCGCAAGCTTACTGTGTACCTTGTCAAAAAGCTCGGCAGTAAGCTTTTCGCGGCAGAGCAGAATTTCCTTTTTCATCTCCAGCTCCGCCTTTGAGACCATACGGACGCACTTGCCCGAGGTCATTTTAATATTATCGCTGAGACAGCGGTTTCCCGCTTCCTCGGCAGACTCCTTAGCCGCAGAAAGAATATTGTTCCTTTCCTGCTCCGCTTCGGAGAGAATTTCGTTTACCTGCTTATCCGCAGCAGTGCTTACCGCTGTGATAAATCGGTCAAGCTTATCCTTTTCCAAAGTATCATTCCTTTCGGGTATCGAAGCTCAAGATCAAAGTTTAATGCCGGAATTATAGTTTAATTCGGAATTAAAGTTTAATTCGGAATTAAAGTTTAATTCCAATTGCCTCCTGAACATATCGTGAAATGGAGGCGGTAACGTCCACCGTCGCGTGTCTGTCGGGTATTTCCGATATGATGGGCGAGGAACGGGTGAGCTTCAGCTCGTTTACCTTGTCCTCGATGAGGTCAATGAGCTTCTCTGTCATAAGTATAACGGCAATGTCCTTGTTGTCCATAGCTTCAAGAAGTGCCTTTTCGGTCTCCTCCGCCTTGTGGACAACAACTCCCTCGATACCTGCCAGCCTCATTCCCGTAACGGTATCCACATTGTCGCTGAGAAGAAAGAATTTCATTTTATTTTCCTCTGGATCAGACAGCCTGAATGATAAGGAATGCGATAAGGAAGCCGTAGAGCGCAACGCCCTCGCCCAGAGCAACGAAGATCATAGCCTTACCGAAGCAGGAGGGTTCCTCCGCAACAGCGCCGATAGCAGCGGGAGCAGCGTTTGCAACAGCGATACCGCAGCCGATGGAGCCGAGACCAACAGCAAGAGCCGCAGCAAGATAGCCCATACCTGCGCTGCTGATAACGCCCGCAGTCTCCTCGATGACCTCCGCGGAAACAAGGTTTCCAACGGGAAGGATAACAGCCAGGAGCATAACACCGAAGAAGGTGCAGAGATTTCCGATGATAGCGTTTTTGCACTTAGTGCCGTCGGTGAAGTGCTTTATTCTGGAAATAACGGGGAGCGAGAGAAGAACAACAACAGCCAGGGGAAGTAAGAAAATATACATATCGGTATCCTCCAAATTTAATTATTCAATGATTTCATCATAGTTGACGCTTACAGGCTTGAAAGCCTTGCCGCCGCCTGTGTAGTAGCGTGAGAACATCTCGTAGAACTCAAGTCTCAGTACCTGAATACCCACAAGAAGTCCCTCAAGGGCAATAACAAAGAGATTTCCAAGTATCATAACAACGGGTGACATACCGCCCGACATCTCTGCCAGAGCCAGCACCACAGACATCATACCCGCATGGGAAAGAACGAAGCCGCCCACTCTAACAAAGGAAAGGGTGTTAGTGGCATAGCCAAGGAGAAATTCAAAGCACTCGAAGAAGTTAGCCGCGATAAAGTCTCCCGGGCTTTCGTGAATGTGGAAGCCCTTGCCCTTTACAAGCTCACCCAGAGGCTCTCTGAGGAACATTATGATAAGAGGCAGAACGATAAGTCCCAGAACATAAGCAGTGCCGCCAACATTCAGTCCCAGCATACCGCCGAGAAGCAGCATAAGGAGCGAGCAGTAGAAAACAAGTCCCGCAAGACCGTTGTTGGAAAACAGCGCCCTTGTGTAATTTTTCTCTTTAAGACCCATTATCATATTCACGATAACGGAAATTATGATAATGAAAATTCCTATGCCGATAGCCGAATACAGCACGTTATTTATGCTGTGTATCGCCTTAAAGGGCAGGAAACTGATGCCCAGGCTCTCGTACATGGGGTCAAGCAGCTCCTCGTACCCGAAAACGCTGCCGTAAAGCGTTCCGAAGATCATACTTGAAACGCCAAGCCTCTCCATTATCCTGCCCAGAGTCATTTTCTTCCATTTCCACAAAAGAAGTCCCAAAAGGCTGATAACAAGTCCCTGCCCCAGGTCTCCGAACATTATTCCGAAGAGCAGAGTGTAGGTTATGGCAACGAAATTGGTGGGATTGATATCGTTGTAAGCAGGCAGACCGTATAGGTCAACAAACATGGAGAAGGGCTCCGCAAACTTATTGTTTCTGAGCTTGACGGGAGTCTCTATCTCACCGTTTTCCGTACATGGCTTCATCACCAGAGAAACTGATTTAAGGTCCTCAAAATACTTCTTGAACCGCTCCGCATCACGCTCGGGAACAAATCCGACGATATAGAACTTGTCCCTTATCATCATGACCTTTTCACGAAGCTCGAAGGTATCGTGCATAGTTTTCAGCTTGGTGAAGTACTTGTTCAGAGTCTCGCGCTTCTGCTCGATAAAATCCGCAAGCTCCTTTTTACGTTTTTCGACCTCCGCCTTATCGTCCTCAACATTTTTCTCAAGGGACTTGGCAGCGTCATCGGCACTTCCGTGAACGAAATCGGGAAGCCGTATGCGGTCGAAATACAGCGACTCCAGTATGCCGTCTATCTCCTCCGCCTCCGACAAAGGTGCGAAGCAGAAGCCGTAAACATATTCCTTGTCCCTGCCGTAAGCGAGGAAGTAGAAATTCTTGTCCTCGTAATAGGACAGCTTTTCATAGCTGTCGGTGGGAAGCCGTCCGAAGCGCACCTTGATGTGCTTGCAGGCGAATATCTGCTCGATATCAACGCTCAGCGAACCGACTCCCTCGCCGCCGCTCAGATGCAGCACCTGCTCAAGAGCCATAGTATGTGCGTTCAGATTATCCGAAGCCTTTTTGACCTCGGCTTTCATCTTCTGAACACGGTTTCTGACCGACCTGATATCCTCCCTGACCTTTTCAATATCGCTGTCGCGGATATCCGAACAATCAGCCTTTTGGAGCTTGATACCCGTCAGCGTACCTATTTCCGAAAGGAGCTTCAAAGAAGCCGTATAGGGATTTTCCCTTTTGGCATTTGTCTTTGAACCGCTTACATGGACCGCCGCCGCATTTTCCATATGGAAGCAGCCGCAGGAGCTGATGATATCAAGAACAGCGTCAAGGTCTGTGTCAATACCCGCAATATCAGCGAACATCATTTTTTCTATAGATGACATTTTGACAGACGCACCGTCCTTTCTGTCTTATATTAACCGGGTCTCTCAGGTAATGATAAGCTCGGCTATTTCCTTTGTTGGGAGAGAATACCTTATCCCCTCGATTATCCTGATAATGTTCCTTACCTCTATCTCGGCAAGCTGAATAAAGGTGTAGAAGCATTCGGGAGCAGACGTTGAACGCGAAAAAGCACGCTTAGTCTGCAAAAATCTGAACTGCACAAGGGACATCTCGGGATTTCTCATATCAAAGCCCTTTTCGGCTATCTCTCTGCCGTAATAGGTCTTAGAAAACCTCTCAAGGAACTCCTTGTCGTCCTTTGCGCTGTAAAGCTCGTCCATTTTCTTCTCGGGGATACGCATATAAATGGGTATCATACGGGCCTTTATCTCATCGGCGTCAGCGTTGAAATACCGCTTCATACGGTAGCTGTTGATGATATTTATCATATCCGTCTGAGTGCCGATGTAGGTCCTTAGCCGTTTTTCCGTCTCGCCGCCGAATTTTTTCAGCGACTCGATAATACGCTTTGAGTAATAGGTCCGAAGCTTCAGCTCAATGGCAGGATAGTCGATATGACCGCCATCCTCCTCGGGTCTGTGCTCCTTCAGGATATCGTAATAGGGCGTTTTTTCCGTAAGACTGAGCAGTTCCCCATAGCTTCCGACCCTGGCAAGCTCCATCAGGTTGAAGGAGGTGTATTTGTTCATATAAATGGGGAGCGTGGTGATATGGTCGCTTGTCCCCGCGTTAAGATGGAGAATGCAGATAAGTATCTCGTCTATCTCAGTCTTAACGGTGATATAGTTGTAAAACTCGTCTCCGCCTATCTTTTCAAAGCCTATCATGCGGAAATAATTTTCCATAAGGCTTCTGCGCAGGATATTTTCCAGATTTCCTCTGTGGATATTTTCCGTGTCCACCCCTTCCAGCGCGCGGCTGAAATAGGTGTTTCTCTTTAAATATCCCGCAGCGTCGGATACCGATGTGCAGCTCAGCAATGCGTAATAATCCTCCTGCCTGAGCCTTTTGCCGTAAACAGCGTGCATTTTCGCCATAGTGGCGTTAAGGTTTCTTCTGCCCGAGCCTTTCTTCCCGTTCAAAGCATCCGCCCCTCCCCTCCGCAGCGCATTTTATCCCAGGTCATATGGAGATCACCGCTTTGAAGATCTCCTCGCACCATTTGTCGGAATTTTTCTCAAAGCTCTGCTTCATCGCCTCGAGCTTTGCATTTTTCTCCTCCGTAAGCTCGGAAATACGTGCGTTAGCCTTGTCAAGCTCAGCCTTTTCCAGCTTGGCAAGCTCGGCCTTCTTTTCCTCCACGGCCTTTTCCACCATACGCTCTTCCTCAGCCTTGGCCTCCTCGATAATGCGGAGCTTCTCCTTTTCAGCGTCCTCGATACGCTTGGAAGCGCCCCTGTCGATCTCGATTATCGACTTGATAATATCGTCCATATGCCGTCCTCCTGTTCGGGTGAAAATCAGTTTTTAAGGCTGTGAAGAGGTGCAGGTATCTGACCGCCTCTGTTTATGAACTTGGAAGGAGAATAGGTGTTCACCTTCATAACAGGACCCTTTCCGAAAAGTCCGCCCCAGTCAAGGACATCGCCCTCCTTGCAGCCGATCGCAGGGATAACTCTTACAGCAGTGGTCTTGGAGTTGACCATACCGATAGCAGCCTCGTCAGCAATAATTCCCGAGATGACCTCAGCCGTTGTATCTCCGGGGATAACTATCATATCAAGACCCACCGAGCATACAGCAGTCATAGCCTCAAGCTTTTCGATAAGCAGAGAACCGCTTTCAGCCGCAGCTATCATGCCCGCGTCCTCGGAAACGGGGATAAATGCGCCCGAAAGACCGCCGATACGCGAGCAAGCCATAACTCCGCCCTTCTTGACAGCGTCGTTGAGCATAGCAAGGCAGGCAGTAGTACCCGCACAGCCGCACTTCTCCAGACCCATCTCCTCAAGGATATAGGCAACGCTGTCGCCCACCGCAGGAGTGGGAGCAAGGGAAAGGTCAACGATCCCGAAGGGTACGCCCAGCTTTTCGGAGGCTCTCACGCCTACCAGCTGACCAACTCTTGTTATCTTATAAGCAGTCTTTTTGATGATATCCGCAAGCTCGTTGATATCGGCGTCGGGATACTTGGCAAGAGCCGAGCGCACAACTCCGGGACCCGAAACGCCCACGTTGATAATGCAGTCAGGCTCGCCCACGCCGTGGAATGCGCCCGCCATAAAGGGATTGTCCTCCACAGCATTGCAGAACACCACAAGCTTTGCCGCACCAAAGCACCGGTTGTCAACAGTAGCCTCCGCCGACTCTCTTACTATCTGACCCATAAGCTTCACAGCATCCATATTGATGCCCGTCTTGGTGGAGCCGATGTTAACGGAGGAGCAGACGCAGGTTGTGGAAGCAAGCGCTTCGGGGATAGAGCGGATAAGTCTCTCATCGCCTGCGGAGAAGCCCTTCGGAACAAGAGCGGAATATCCGCCGATAAGGTTGACTCCGCACTCCTTCGCGGCTCTTTCCATAGTAAGAGCGAACTTAACGGGGCTTGCATTGCAGGCAGCGGAAACGATGGCGATAGGCGTAACGGAAATTCTCTTGTTGATAATGGGGATACCATATTCCTTTTCGATCTCCTCGCCTGTTTTAACAAGCTTTCCCGCACAGCGGGTGATCTTCTCATAAACCTTTTCGCAGGCTCTGTCAATATCGCTGTCAATGCAGTCCATAAGGGAAATACCCATAGTAATAGTTCTGATATCAAGACACTCGTCCTGTATCATTCGTATAGTTTCAAGAATATCGTAAACGTTCAGCATAAGTAAATTCTCCTCGGGTCATATTCTGTGCATGGTGTTGAAAATATCCTCGTGCATGGTGTGAATTTTAAGACCGAGGCTGTCTCCGAGAGCGGTGAGCTTATCCTGCAAAGCAACAAAATCGTTGCTGATGTTGGTGATATCCACCAGCATTATCATAGCGAACATATCCTGAAGAACGCTCTGAGTCACCTCGATAACATTAGCGTTGTTCTCAGCGCAGATAGTGCTTACCTTTGCGAGAATGCCCACAGCGTCCTTTCCGATAACGGTGATTACAGCTTTCATAGTAAAAATCCTCCAATAAAAAATCATTTACTCTCAATTATAACACATTTATGTTAAGAAATAAACACTTATTCAAATACATTTCCTATATTACCACTATTTGGACAAAAAATCAAGAGCTTTCAGGTTATTTTTTGTATCAAAATACTCGTTAATTTTTTATTGACAGGAGTATTGTTTGATGATACAATTACATTTATGAAAAAAGAAAGGAAGCCCGCAAATGGACATATACGTTCCCGACTATTACGAAAATTTCCGCTGTATAGGCGGAACCTGCCATGACAGCTGCTGTATCGGCTGGGAGATAGACATAGACAAAGCATCTCTCGAGAAATATATGAAGTTCCCCGGTGCTTTGGGAGACGAGCTGAGAGCGAATATCACCCGCTCCGAGGACGGCTCGGACTGCTTTGCCCTGGGAGAGAATGACCGCTGTCCCTTCCTTAATGAAAACAACCTTTGCAGGCTAATTATCGCAGGGGGCGAGGAAATGCTCTGCGAGATATGCTCCCTCCACCCCCGTTTCAGGGAATGGTTCGGGGACAGGTGCGAAATGGGCATAGGGCTTTGCTGCGAGGAAGCGGCAAGGATAATCATCGGCTATGATAAGCCCTTCGGACTGCACAAAATTGGTTCCGAGGAAGGCGGCGAAGCCCTCTCCCCCGCCGAAAAGCGCCTGCTTGAGATAAGAGCGGAGCTGTTTAAGGCAATAAACGAAGCCGAAAGCTATGCCGGAATGACCGAAGCCCTCCTGCGCATATCCGCGCAAGCCGAAAGTGAGCTTACGGGCAATTCCCCCGCACGAATAACCTTCCCCCGCGACAGCGCATACGCCGAAAAAGCCGTCTCCCTCATAACCTCTCTCGAACCCATAAACGCAGGCTGGGAACACCTCTGCCAAAAGCTTTCCCCCATAAATATCATACCCGAAAATAAAGCGCTTGCGGGATATAAAGATCTCCTGTCCTACTATATTTTCAGATATTTTATGAGATCCGCCTCGGACGGAGAAATATTCTTAAAAACCGCCCTGGGAGTATTTTCCGCCGAAGCCGTGTCCCTCATTATGAGCATATCCGGACAAAGCCTTGCAGACAGCGCCTGTCTCTGGTCAAAGGAAACGGAATACAGCCTTGAAAATCTTGAGCTGATATATGATTTCCTCTATGAACTCTATTATACGTGACCAAACGGCTTCGGAGCATTTTCCGAAGCCGTTTGCTGTTCAAAAATCATTCTTCCTCATCGTCCGCATTATTATAGTGGTCTGCACTGTTGTAGCTGCCGATGACAGTGTTCTTTCTGGGGCTGAAAAGGGCGCCGATAACGATGCCCAGCAGCGTGCAGGCAGCAATTGCCAGCACCAGCTCACGCTTTTTAAGGGTAACATTCACGTCAAGTGACTTGAGAAAACGCTGTAATTTTAATTTGATAACTGTCAGCATAATAAAAACTCCTTATCCGTTTATTCTTTTGAGCTGCCTTACATCCCGTCCCGCAAATGGGAGCAGTGTGCAGCAGCAGAAAATTCTCGAGATTATCCTCTCGTTATATGCAGAAGCAAGCTCCTCTTTTGATAAATTGGTGCTTATTATCATAGGCTTGCCTGTGTTTATGCGGGTGTTTATGATGTTGTAAAGGGTGGACTCGTAAAATGGGGTGTGATGCTCCGAGCCAAGGTCGTCAAAAATGAGCAGGTCGCAGGCGCAAACGCTTTCAAGCGTGTCGCTGCCCTCCTCGGCTCTTCCGAAATGCTCCTTTTCAATGCTTCGGAGGATGTTTATGACCGACCCGTAAATAACGTTATAGCCCTTGTTTATGACCTCCTTTGCAATGGACATGGAAAGATGTGTCTTTCCGACACCCGTCTTTCCGAGCATTAAAAGGCTGTCCGCCCCTTCGGAAAATAACCTTGCATATTCTATGCAGTAGCTGAGATTTGCAGACATACGACTGTAGCAGTCTATGCCGTCAATAACGATACCCCTGTAATAATCAAGGCTGAAATGGGCAAAATCCGCGTCGGGAAGGTTTGCGGAGCGGTTCAGTTCCTCGGAAGCTATCCTGCTTATGAGCCGCCTCATGCAATCGCACATTCCCCTGTCGGTAAAGCCCGTGTCATTGCATTCCTTACAGCGGTAATGCACCTCGAGATAATCCTCGGGATAACCGTTTGCCTTCAGTAGCTCGGCTATCATATGCGCCCCGTCGAGATTATTTTTCCGAAGCCTTTCAAAATTCTCCTTGTAGTTTCCCTTCCGACCGATTATGAGCCGCGAAAGCTCCGTGGCGGTCTGGGCGAGCATACGGCGTATCTCTTCTATCTCGGGAATTTTCCCATAAATTTCCCTCTGACGGTCGGCAGCTTCGTTCTCGGCTCTCAGCTTCCGCCTTTCCATCTCGCTGTTGGCTTTCTGACGAATTTCCGAACGGGTCATCATCTCGCCTCCTCGTTAATTTTTTTCACCGTGGGAGTGCTTTTAAGAGCGTGCTCGAAAAGCAGGTCAAGGTCATATGAGGGAGCGGCGGAAGGCTTTGCCTCGGCAGCTGCCGGCTTTTTCTCCGTCTTTCTCACAGGCTTTGTCCGCTCGTCAAATGCCGCCGCGTCCTCCGCATTTGTAATCCCGTTTTCGTGCCACTTGCGGAGTATCTTGTCCATATAATTGAAGGACACCTTGCCGATGCTGTCCACCGTCTTGTCATATGCAAGCTCCACCATATCAACGGTAACGTCCATATTCGCCCAGTCACCTATGTACTTTTTCTGAGAAGCGGTAAGCTTGCTCTGGAGCTTGAGCCTTGACTGCACCTTTCCCTCAAAGGAGAAAGCCTTCTGCAAAGCAAGCATCTCATTTTCCGCCTGCTCATGGGTAGTGATGTTTTTCTCGTGCCAGTCAAGCGCCACCTTCTCGATCTTGCCCATATTTCCCCTGCCCACAGAGCAGCAGCAGGCAATAAGCATAATGATGATATCCGCTGACATACCCAGGTGGTCGTAAAACCACAGAATAGTCCGCTGATCGTCAAAGGTAAGCACCCTTCCGAGGCTCTGCTCAGCGCTTTTGAAGAGGAAATCTATCTCCTCCGAAGCCGCTATCCTCTCGGCAATTTCCGTAGGCAGCAGCGCCTTTCTCGGCTTGATGACAGGCTTTTCGGCAGCAGCGGCAGAGGCAGGCTCGGGCGGCTGTGCAATGATCCTGACAGACTCCGCAGCCTTTGATACCTCGCCAACGGGCTTCTGCGCCGAAGAAACGGCATCATCAGCCTTTTTAAGCACCCCCAGCTGTTCCCAGTAGGAAAGAGCGTCCTCCACGTCCTCGGCGCTGACGCCTATATCCTCGGGCACTTCGGGCTGACGGCGGTATTTCATAAAATATATAAGCACCTTGACCGCTTTTCCCGAAGCGAGCTTCAGACCCTCGGCAGCAGCGTCGGGCACAGCGAAAACTCCCTCGGAGCAGTCCCAGTTGATTTTGTAATCCATTCGTTCTCCCTTTTTTCTGTAAAGTATTCATCATAATATTATATCATATAAATCTCAAAAAAACTATATTCATTTTGCATAGTTTTCCTCCCCATATTTCTGCAAGAAAAACAGTGCAGGAAAATATATAAATCGTTACAGATGAATTTTGTACATTTTTACCGTTTTTTGGGGGATAACAGGTAAATTCTCTGTAAAATAAAACACAGCAAATCCGCTTGAAAAAAATCAGTATAAATGGTATAATTAAATGTATTACAGTATGTTCCCGATATGGAGTTGTGAATTTATGATAAAGGATATCCAGGAAAAGATAATAAAGCTTAAAAAAGAAAAAAACATCTGCATACTCGCCCACTGCTACCAGACCCACGACATTCTCGAGGTAGCGGATTTTACGGGAGACTCCTTCGGTCTTGCGCAGAAGGCGGCAGCAGCAGACTGCGACGGCGTAATAATGTGCGGCGTCCGCTTTATGGCGGAGACCTGCAAGATACTCTCCCCCGAAAAGCGGGTATATCTCCCTCGTTCCGAAGCGGGCTGCCCTATGGCAGAGCAGCTTGATGTGGATATGCTCCGTCAGCTTCAGGAAATGTACAAGGGCTATAAGACCGTTGCCTACATAAACACCACCGCAGAGCTCAAAACTCTCTGCGATGTCTGCGTGACCTCCTCCTCGGCGGTTGATATCATCAGAAAAATGGACGCAGACAAAATACTCTTCATTCCCGACTGCAACTTAGGCGATTATGTTGCAAAGCAGATACCCGAGAAGCAGTTCAAGTTCGTAAGCGGCGGCTGCCCCACCCACGCCCGCATCACCGTTAAGGAGGTGCAGAAGGCAAAGGAGGCTCACCCCAATGCCCTTGTGCTTCTTCACCCCGAATGTCAGCCCGCAGTTACCGCAATGGCTGATTACGCAGGCAGCACCACGGGAATTATGGATTTTGCCAAGAAAAGCAGCGCAAAGGAATTTATCATCGGCACGGAAAACAGCATAGTCCAGCACCTGAGCATAGATTGTCCCGACAAGATGTTCTACGCCCTTTCCAAGGACTGCTTCTGCCATAATATGAAGATAACCTCCATCACCGACGTTCTCCACTGTCTCGAGGGAACGGACGGCGAGGAAATAATCCTCCCCGAGGAAACAAGGATAAAAGCAAAGGTATGCATTGACGAAATGCTGAGACTGGGACAGGCGTGAGCCCTGCCCCGAATGCAAAACCGAAAGGACGTAAAGGAAAATGAAGATATCAAAAGGAATAGCAGCCGCAGTAGCAGCAGCCGTAATGCTCATGTCCCTGTCAGCCTGCGGACAGACATCTCCCGAAGATCCCGACGCTCCCTCTGAGGAAACCACCGCAGCCGAAGCGCCTGCCGCTATGAGAGATATCCCCTCCACCGAGCTTGTGAAGGAAATGAAGGTGGGCTGGAATTTAGGAAATACCCTTGATTCCGTTATCGAAAATCCCAAGGGAACAGAGCTTCCTTCCGACTGGGAGACCGCCTGGGGTCAGCCCGTGACCACCAAGGCAATGATAGACAACGTTGCCGCACAGGGCTTCAACGTCCTCCGAGTACCCGTTACCTGGGAGGGCAAGTTCGGCGAAGGTCCCGACTATACCATCGACCCCGACTGGCTCGCAAGAGTGAACGAAGTTGTCGACTACGGCATAGACAACGATATGTTCGTTATCCTCAATCTCCACCACGAGGACTGGCATATGCCCACATACGAGAATGAAGCCGCAGCACAGGAGATACTTGTGGCTCTCTGGACTCAGATAGCAGACCATTTCAAGAATTACAATGAAAAGCTTATATTCGAGGGTCTGAACGAACCCCGTCTCAAGGGCGACCCCTCCGAGTGGAACGGCGGAAACGCAGAAGCGAGAGAGGTCATCAACCACTGGGAGGCAGCTTTCGTGGAAACCGTAAGAAATTCCGGCGGCAACAATAAGCTCCGCCACCTTATGGTAACGCCCTACGCCGCTTCCTCGGGCGATAACGTCCTGAATGATTTTGTGGTTCCCGATGACGATAAGGTCATAGTTTCCATTCACGCATATCTCCCCTACACCTTTGCCCTTGCCGACAATGCCCAGGGAACAAAGGAATGGAGCGCCGACAACGCCGCAGACACACGCGACATCGACGTGCTCATGGCAAAGCTCAAGGACTATTACCTTGACAAGGGCATTGCCGTAATCATCGGCGAAATGGGATGCCGAAACAGAATGAACACCGAAGCCCGTGCAGAATGTGCAAGATACTATTCCAATGCCGCACATAACGCAGGCATACCCATCTGCTGGTGGGACAACAACGCCTTTGTGGGCAGTGGCGAAAACTTCGGCATATTCGACAGAAACACCTTTGAGTGGAGATACCCCGACATCAATGCTGCTCTTATGGAGCCTTTTTCCGAGAAATGATCGATATAATAAAGTTTGATGAAGCCTGCCGCACCGTTAATTCGGGCGGCAGACTTATTAAGGGAATTGGTACAAAGTGCGAAAAGAGCGTCCACGCAGTGCTGAAAAACTACTACGAGCCCTTTCACGACTCACAGGAGCAGAAAATTGGCGGATACATTGCGGATATCGTGGGAGAAAACGGCATAATCGAGATACAGACGGGTCATTTTTCCTCGCTGAATGAAAAGCTGAATGCCTTCCTGCCTGTTTCAAGGGTAACAGTGGTCTTTCCGGTTTTCACAAAGAAGCGGATAATCACCCTCGACGGCGAAACAGGCGAGGTAAAAAGCCGCCGCACCTCACCCGTAAAGGAAACGGCATACGAAATATTCCCGAACCTTTTCCCCATCTGTGAATATCTCACTCATGAAAATCTCAGCTTTATTATCACCCTGCTTGAAGCGGACGAGCTGCGTGTCCCGCCCGAAAGCGTGGGACGGAAAAAGAGACGGCGAGGCAGACTTTCAGTCATAGACAGGATACCCACAGCCCTCACAGGCGAAATATGCATAAACTCTCCCCGCGACTGGGAACAGCTTGTCCCCTGCCTTTTTGAGGAGGATCATACAACAGAGGACCTGGCAAATTCGGCAAACATTTCCCGCGAGACTGCTCAGACGGCACTTTCAGCCCTTTTTCGCGGCGGAGTGGTCATGAGAACGGGCAAAAAAGGAAACGCCTACACCTACAGATTTCATAACGGATAAAAGGACGGTTTTGATATGAAAATACAATACACAGCGGCACTCCTTGCCCTGCTTTTAATGTGCGGCTGCTCAAAAAACGAGGGCGAAACGGAGGAGGAAAGCGAGACCCTGCTTTCTCCTGCCACCACTGCTTCTTCGGTGACAACAGCTCCCGAGGAGGAGCCTGAAATAAAATATTCCGCCAAATCCACATATTATGTTGAGCATAACGAGCCGCAGCACAGCTCTGAGGGCGGAGCTGCCAACAAGGTAATACCCCTGAAGGATGGGGATGAGCTGACCTTCCGCGCCGCAGACGGCAGCGGAGAAGCCGTATCCCTCGAAGTGGGAGACGAATTTTCGGGCTGGACCATGGACAGCTTCCTTATGTTCTCAAACGACAACGGCTCCTTTCAGTCCCGATTTTCCACGCAGGAAAGGGAGTTTGAGGGCACCCTCACCATTCACATAAGTGACCTGACCGACGAGCTTGAAGCCGCATTCGTTCCCGACGACGCCGCATCATTTCCCAAAGCCTCCACCGACGGGCGCACTCTCTGGTTTGCGGCGGATAACCTTGAGGAGACTCTTGAAATGCTGGGCTATTCCCCCGAGGAGACCTTTGAAAAGGAGACCGTATTGCGCGTAAGGCTTAAAACCGACCGAATTTACATCAACAATCTCCCCCTTGACGATGTAAACAATCTGATACGTGTGCTTTCCATAGAAAAAATATGATAACTAAGGCTGCCGAAAATAACTTTTCGACAGCCTTAATTGTCTCTTATATTATAGCACATTAGTTTCGTAATGTCAATGGATAAATTGTAAATTTTCAGCCTGCCCGAACATTATCCTGTCCTGCAAGGGACTCGTCATAATAGCTCTCCAGCATAGGTCGGCATTTCAGGAACTCTCTGCCGAGAACAGGGTCAAAATGCTCTCCCAGCGCCTCCTCGATTATCCCGAAAGCCCTGCTGTAGGTCATAGCGTCCTTGTAGCACCTCTTGCTCACAAGAGCGTCAAACACATCCGCCAGCGCCATAATTCTCGCCTCCACAGGGATATCCTCCCCTGCGAGATGGTCGGGATAACCGCTGCCGTTCCATTTTTCGTGGTGGTAATGGGCAATGTTCACTGCAATGTCCGCAAACTCCTCCGACTCAGCGCCGTCAAGTATCTTTCTGATTATCTCCGCACCCTTAGCGGAATGCGTTTTCATTATCTCAAATTCCTCGGCAGTGAATTTACCCGGCTTTCTGAGTATCTCATCATCAATGGCAATTTTTCCCAGGTCATGCATAGGCGCAGCCTTAACAACATTGTCCAGAAACTCATCGGAAAGCTCCGGACCGCTCTCTCCCTTTCTCAGCTCCTCTGTAAAAATGCCGATAACATCGCTTGTGCGCTTGATGTGACCTCCCGTGCTGCTGTCTCTGCCCTCGACCATATCCGCCATGCCCAGGATAAGCTTGTCCTGCATCTGACGGATATGAGCAGTCTGCTCCTTGACAGACCTCGAAAGCTCATCGTTATAATTGTTCAGGAGGTGGATATAGTCTCTCTGCCCCGTATCATCGGTTATCTCCACAACATAGCCCGTCCATTCGGTCTTGTTATCGCGGTAAGCAGGAGTGACAGATACCTTAAATTCTCTCATATCCCTCTTGAGGTAATAAACATACCTGCTCTCGTCCCTGAGATTTGAACCGATATTTTCATAAAGATAAGAGTTCTCCTCGGGAATGGTGTGGTCTATGAGCAGGCTTTTGAGCTCGGGAAGGAATCGCTTCGCAGCATTGTTGCAGCCCATGAACTGCTTTTTCCTGTTGAAAATGATGTATCCGCTGTTTTCCGACTGCTCCAGATTGTCCGAAACCATCTTTGAAACATCGTACATCACCATGCGTCTGAAAATGAGCAGCACGATTATCTCCACGATAAGGTAAACATAAACCGTTATCTCGATCTTTGAGCCGAAAAGCCGCTGCCCGAAATAAGAAGCAAAGGTAATGATCACCGACACCAGCAGCACAGAAGCATATTTATATGAACATCTCTGCTGTCTGAAAAGAGCGACTATCATAATAATGACCATTGCCGCAACATATCCCGCCAGCATAGTCAGAAAGACCCAGTGAAGCGGACCGTACTCCTTGACAAGGCGTGTAAAGCCCCCCGACCTGTCGATAGAAGCACCTTTGTAATACCAGTCGGTATAGCCTGCGGTATAGGTGCAGCACAGCACAGCAATGTTGATAAACGTCATCATCAGCAGCTTTCGTCCGCCGATACGGACCTTCAGCAGCTGACAAATGGTGGTGAGAAGAAAAAACGGAAGAAAGACCGAAGCAAGGTAAATAACTCTGTTTGCAAGCAAAGCCTCCTCAACGTTCTGAGAAAACGACAGTGCAAGACAGCCGCCGTTATGCAGTATTACGCAGGTAAAGGACATAAGCAGAGACGAAATGTTCTGACTATGCCCGATAGACCAGAGTATCATAAAAAAGATCACCGAAAGCGCCAGAGCAACCGAATAATATATTGTCACCATAAAATGTATACTCCATATGGAAATTATTCTCGCTTTAACCAAATAAATTATACCATAAACAGTCAAAAATGTCAACATAAATTTCTGCGGCATAACAAAAAAGCCGTCTCCAAAAGCTTGGAAACGGCTTTAAAGCACATAATTATCTCTGCCATGAAAAGATCAGGTCAGAAAGCGTTTCTTATTAGTCGGAAACGTAAGGAAGAAGAGCGATGTGTCTTGCTCTCTTGATAGCTACAGTAAGCTCTCTCTGGTGATATGCGCAGGTGCCGGTAACTCTTCTGGGAAGAATCTTGGAACGCTCTGTCATACATTTTCTGAGCTTTGCGGTATCCTTGTAATCTATCTTCTCCACTCTGTCAGCGCAGAACATGCAAACCTTCTTGCGGGTTCTCTTTGCGCCGCGGGGAGCTCTTTCTCTATCCTTTTCCATGATGAAACCTCCTTATTTTAGAATAATGGTAGTCTGTAAGGTTTATCAGAACGGCAGGTCGCTGTCGCTGATAACCTCCTCAAAATCGCTCAGATCTCCTACAGAGACCGAAGGAGCGGGAGCAGACTGCTGATATGCGGGCTGTCCCTGAGGCTGCGAATAGCCTCCCTGACCGCCGTAATTGTTCTGCTGATAATTATTGTTATAGCCGCCCTGCTGATAATTACCGCCCTGTCCGTTGTTCTGAGGCTTGTCTCCGGCAAAATACACGGAGTCAACATAAACATCGGTGGTGTAATGCTTGACATCGGGGTGGTTCCTGTCATCGTAAGAACCTGTACGGAGATTGCCCTCAACGCAGATCATTCTTCCCTTGGAAAAATATCTGCTTACAAATTCCGCTGTCTGTCTCCAGGCAATGCAGGTGATAAAATCAGCCTGTCTTTCTCCGCCCTGAGGGACGAAGTTTCTGTCAACAGCTACGGTAAATCTGCACGAGTTCACTCCCGACTGTGTCTGACGAAGCTCGGGATCGGCAGTAAGTCTGCCCATAAGAATAACCTTGTTCAGCATTTGAAAACTGCCTCCTTTGGATAAACAATAACATTCAGACTTGCTTTGATTACTTAACAGTAATTTGATTACTTAACAGTAATCAGTGAACGCATAACGCCCTCAGTGATCTTGAGCACACGGTCAAGCTCAGCGGGGAAATCGGGAGCAGATGTGAAGGTGTAGAGAACATAGTAACCCTCTGTCTGGTCGTCGATCTCGTAAGCAAGCTTCTTCTTGCCCCACTCGTCAACGGACTCAACGGTACCTGCCTCTGCCATCATGCCCTTGAACTTCTCAGTGAGAGCCTTGATGCCGTCCTCACCCTGTTTCAGGCTGAAAACTACCATTGCTTCATAGGTTTCGTTTACTTTTGCCATTTATAAGCACCTCCTCTTGGATTACGCCCGCACTTCAAATGTGTGGACGAGGATAACGTATAATATTATACCACCGGTCAAGCCTTTTGTCAAGGGCGTTTTAAGGCGGTATGCAAATTTATATGTAAATTTTTTGTAAACAACCGTCGTCATAAATCCCGGATTTACATTATTTTCCGACCCCTGATACCATTGACAAGGATATGGAAAATGAGGTATAATTTATACAGGCAAATTGGCAATTCCCGAAAGGACGCTTGTTTTATGAAAAAAATACTGAGACCAATATCAATAGTAATTTCCGCCGCTGTCATGATATGCGGCTGTACACAGGTAACGGACGAGCTGCCCGACAGCTACAGCGAAACGGACCTTATTTACGAAACGGAGACCTCAATTATAACCTCATTTACGGAGCAAAGCTATACCACCGCTTCGGAGACCGCGTCAACAACATCGGAAACAGTCATATCCAAGGCTGACAGCTCAGTCTCTTCCGAGACCGAAAGCGAAACGCCCCCGTCACCCACCGGATCCGTGACCGAAGCTCCTACCGAGACAGAAACCCAAACATCTCCCGTGACCGTTTCGGAAACGGAGTTTGTCCCGGGCACCCTTCCCCCCGAGACTACCGCCGCCACCGCTCCCTCAATAACCGTTGTAACCATCCCCACCCTCCCCGAACCCACCGAAAGCACATCGGCGGAAAGCGTTTTGCCCGAAACGGAAAGCTACTATCCCCAGAGCGGATATTACCCCCTGAACTTCGACCGTCAGAAGGCGGTGTGGGTGTCCTATCTTGAATATGACCGCATTATGCGGGGGGCGGACGAGGCTCAGTTTACAAAAGCGCTCAATGCCTGCTTTGACAATATTGCCGCTTTAGGCTGCAATACCGTCTATTTCCAGGTGAGAGTTTACGGCGACGCATATTACAGCTCCTCCCTCTTCCCCAAGGGAGACCGGCTCACGGGAGATTACGACCCTCTTGAAATTGCCGTTAAATCGGCTCACGACCGCGGACTTTCCATTCACGCCTGGATAAATCCCATGCGGCTCATGACCGATACGCAAATGAAAAGCTATCCCGAAAGCTATAAAATAGGAAAATGGTACAATGACCCTGCGGTAAACGGAAAATACATCGTCAATTCCTCGGGAAGATGGTACCTGAACCCCGCCTACGCCGAAACGGTCTCCCTTATCTGCGACGGCATAAGCGAGATAGTCACCTCCTATAACGTGGACGGGATACAGATAGACGATTATTTTTATCCCACCACCGACCCCTCCTTTGACAGCGCCGCATATTCGGCAAGCGGCACATCTCTGAGTCTGGCGGACTGGCGCAGGGACAACGTTACCAAAATGGTAAAGAAGATGTACGAAGCTGTCCACGGCGCAAATCCCAAGGCGCTTTTCGGCATTTCTCCCCAGGGCAATACGGATAATAATTTCAATGAGCTTTATGCGGACGTTTATACCTGGTGCAGCACCTCGGGCTGCTGCGACTATATCTGTCCACAGATATATTTCGGCTTTGACAATGCGGCTCAGCCATATGCGGAAACGGTGGACAAGTGGGATAAGCTTGTGACAAGCCCCGATGTGAAGCTTGTCATCGGTCTTGCCGCATACAAATCGGGTACCGAGGACAAATATGCGGGAGCAGGCAGCTCGGAATGGATAAATTCAACCGATATCCTTGCAAGACAGCGCGACCTTACGGATATCTACAATGCAGGCTATGCCTTTTTCAGATACGATTCCCTGTTCCTCCCCGACCCCGCTGTGGCGGCAAGCGTAAATGCGGAGCTGGACAATCTCCGAAAATAAATACGGATAAAAAGAGACGGCTTTTAGGGAAGTACCGATAAAGAATAAATTATCGGTACCGTGCCACACACTTTGTTCGCTTCGCATTTTAACCAACGAAGCGGCAAAGGGGACACCCCTTAGGCTGTCTCTTTTTTTCGGGACTGATACTGCATTTTTTATTGATAAGATCTTAAAATTTCTCTTGATTATTTCCAAAAAATATTGTATAATTATAAAAAGCACTTTACGGAAATTTCTGTATAATTTCACGAATAAAAAAGGAGGTACTCATATGCTGGAAAACGCTCTGAAAAACAAACAAGACCATTTCGATTACAAGGAAATGACCTCACAGCTCAGGCAGACGCTTTCGGGACTGCAGCTTCAGCTCAGAGATAAAAAGCTCCCCGTTATCGTTATTTTCGAGGGCTGGAGCGCTGCGGGAAAGGGCAGCCTTATCGGGGATATGATAAAGTATCTGGACCCGAGATTTTTCAAGGTACATTCCACCCTTGCCGCCGCTGAGCATGAAAAGCGCTACCCCCTGCTGAAACGCTTCTGGGAGGATATCCCCGAATACGGCAAAATGTCCATTATGGACAGGAGCTGGTACAGGGAGCTTGCCATCGCCCGTATGGAGGAGGACATTTCAGGCGCAGAATACAGCCGCAGGATAAATTCCGTCAACTGCTTTGAACGGCAGCTGACCGATGATGGCTATCTTATAATCAAGCTGTTTCTGCATATCAGCAAGGACGAGCAGAAGCGCCGTTTCAACAAGCTGCGCGATGACGATGAGACGAAATGGAGAGTTACCGAGCTTGACAAGAAGCGCCACAAGCACTACGATGAATATTACGAAAGCTTTGACGATATGCTTGTGAAGACTAATTCTCCCCATGCCCCCTGGCATATTATCGAAGCCGCCGACAAGGCGTTCACAAGGTATCAGATGTTCAGCATCATTGTGGATAGGATAACAGCCGCTCTGAGCGGGGAAAGAAAAGGCTTCCCTGTGACGGAGGATTTCCCGCTGCTGCCTATGCCCGAGCTTGCGGATATATCCCTTGAGGGAAAGGCTATTCCCGGAGACGAGTATATTGTGCAGCTGAAAAAATGTCAGAAGGAGCTTTCAGTGCTCCACAGCAGGCTTTATCAGGCAAAAATTCCTCTGATAATCGCCTTCGAGGGCTGGGACGCAGCAGGAAAAGGCGGCGCAATAAAGCGTATCGCATCTGCTCTTGACCCGAGAGGCTATGAGGCTGTACCTATTGCCGCTCCCGACAAGACCGAGCTTAACCATCACTATCTCTGGCGTTTCTGGAACCGTCTCCCGAAAACGGGTCATATCGCCATCTTTGACCGCACCTGGTATGGCAGAGTTATGGTCGAGAAGCTTGAAGGCTTTACTTCTCCCGAGAGATGCGAACAGGCATACGCTGAGATAAACGAATTTGAAAAGGAGCTTACCGACAGCGGCGCCATAGTGGTGAAATTCTGGCTGCAGATCGACAAGGACGAGCAGCTCAGACGCTTTACCGAGCGGCAGAACACCCCCGAAAAGCAGTGGAAGATAACCGATGAGGACTGGCGCAACAGAGAAAAATGGGACAGCTACGAGAAAGCCGTCAATGAAATGCTCCGCCGCACCTCTACGGTATATGCGCCCTGGAATGTTATCGAAGCCAATGACAAGCCATTTGCAAGGATAAAGACTATGCAGATAATCATTAACGCTGTTAAGGAACGGCTCAAAGAGGAAAAGAAAAAGTGACCCGAGCATTTTCTCAGCGCTTCACAAAATAAACCCGGTGGGCTGCCGCAGTACAAGCTGCGGCAGCCCACACAGTCTGTCGAAAAAGGAACGACAATTATATAATATGCACAAACCCATACAGAAA
>NZ_JBJERV010000055.1:0-8614 GCF_051882455.1 Huintestinicola sp.
GTGCTTAAAAAGTTTTTTCAGTGATTTTGTTGCACTTGACTTGACAATCTATCATGAAAAAAGCAAAGTATATTTTCATTGCCGCTTTATGTGCCGCAGCTATGCTGTCTGCCTGCGGAAGCAGCGCTGACACATCGGGTCAGGCGGAGCTTGAGAGCCTCAAAGCTGAAAATGAAGCATTGAGAGCGGAAATAGCTGAAACAACCATGTCCGAAGTTGTTACATCTTCTGAGACCTCATCGGTGGAGATTGCGGAAGAGACAGCTGCTGAAACGAAAACTGAGATCGAAACCGAAACGACTACAGCCGCTACCGCAGAGGACGGAACAGCTGTATATGACGGCTGCAGTCTGAAAATAAATGGGGCGACTTTAGTGACCGATTATAAGGACGAACCTGCCATTGTGCTTGAAATGCAGTTTAAAAATGACTCTGAAGAAGCTGCTTCCTGCGGATTTACTTTTAGGACAGATGTATATCAGGAGGGCATTGAATGTGATACAGCTATTTTGTTTGGAGATGTTGCGGATAAATATGATACAAGCACGTATATAACGGATATCAAGCCCGGTGTGGAAATAACTGTATATAAAGCCTATAAGCTCAGAAACGAGACTTCGGACGTGAATGTTGAAGTAGGCGGTTTATATGATTTCAGCAAAGAGATACTTTTAGAACATACTTTTACATTCTGATTTGTGAAAATCCCCTGTCTGCCGAAAAGCAGACGGGGGATTTTGATCATTTATGCAATTTCACCGTCACGAGAAATTCGTAAAAGCGTCTGCTTTCGATACGCCCTGGGTGTGAATGTAAACGTCCATACAGGTCATGCCGTCCGTTTCGTAAACATACTCGAAGCAGGAAAGCACATTTTCCTTAGGCTTCTCGCGAAAGCCGTTAGCCTGCAAATGCTCAAGTATCATTTTATATGCGCCGCCGATACGCTCATATGCCGATACAAAGGGGTCGTATACTGTGATGACCGCATATTCCGCTTCTGCCTGCTCCGCATATTCCACTCCCGGGAAGTCGGTCTCAAAGCCCTCGGGAAGGATATATGCCGCCACATAACCGTGCAGTCCGAACCGTATATTCAGCTCGGGGGGCACAAAGGGGAAATCCCAGCCGATGAGCTTTGCGTCCGGGTGGGCTTCAAGCAGCCCCGACATCTGTGCCCAGCCCTTCATATACCTGTTCACATCGTCCTCGGGGTTGGGGGTTATCATAACGTATCTTGCCATTTTAAAGGCACTCAGCTGCTTGAAGGTCACCTCCGAATAGATGCTGCTGCGGTCTGAAAGCTCCTCTTTTATTAGCGCGTCCAGCTTGCAGGAAAAACGCTCGCTGAGCATTATGAGCTTCCCGAGCTCGGGAACTATCTCGTCAGACTCCCATTTTGATATGGTCTGACGGGATACGCCCATTTGCTCCGCAAGCTGCTCCTGGGTGAGCTTTTTCTGCTTTCTCAGATATCCGATATTTTTTCCAAGGCTCATATTTTTACCGTCCTTTCGCTGTTGTTTTTTTTATTATAGCATATTCGGAGAGGGTTTTCTACCGCACGTGGATTGCTTTTTATATTGATAATGTCACCCGGCGGTTTGCAGGTGACGACCTGCGGCGAGGTCGCGCTGCAGGCTTGTGCGCAACTGCTGCTTTGTTCCCGCGCCGATAGATCTTGCAACAGAACGATAAACCTTGGAATTTTTTGGAGACGCTAATTTGTATCGTTACCGAGACGTCAGACTGCCGCCCGTATAAATTACAGAACGTCCGGCTGCTTAGTTCATTTCGCTGTTTTCGGGGAGATATTCATATCCGCTGCTGTCGGGGGGAACGTCTGCGGCAGGGGCGGGGTTTGCTCCGGGGAAAAATTCGTCACTGGGAAATTCCAGTCTGCCGAAAATTTCCTTGGGAGACTCGGCGGCAGTGCAGCACTCCTTGTCGGGTACGCAGTAATCATATGTGGGGACAAGCAGGGAAACGGGACGCATAATGCGGACAACGCTGAAAAGTCCCAGAGTTACGGTAATGCCCCTTACAACGGAGCACTCGCAGCCTGTGTTGGTCTTGATGCACTCGATCTTTGTTTCAAGGGCAATAGGCTCCACAACGCTTACTGTTACCTTGGGCTTATTGCATATCTTGCAGCACTTGTCGGTCTCGCCGGTAACGCTGTCATCGCTGTCAAAGGTCTTGAAGCTGCCCTTGCTGCCGTAAAGTATAACTCTCTTGTTCCATACGGCACAGCCCTTGAGGGTTACAGCCTCGTCGGTGCAGGCGTTTTCGTATGCGTCCATTGTGAGCCTGAATGTGTAAGTAAGATCTACCGCATAGCAGCCCTTCTTGAAGGGAACGCAGTCAACGGATATGCACACGCCCGTTACCTCTGCGCAGCGGGTCTTGACCACCGTCATACAGTCGGTGAGACAGTAGCCCGGGTCAAGCGCCACCGCCAGGTCTGAGATGCAGTCCCTTTCCGAGCAGGTGTCGAAAATGCGCATTGCCTCGATGGTGACAGCCTCCTTGAAGCAGTCCTGCTTGCAGGGAGGAAATTTATATTCGTCAAACATAAGGGTACCTCCGTGAATATAGTATAATGTTATATTTTATTCAGCGGAGTGGGGAGATGTGACGGAAAATTTCAAAAAATTTCTTCACACAGCGCAGTTATGTATCAAGGGAAATATCGTTCCAGTCATCTTCATCGCTGATGAGCCATTCAAGTCCTCTTCTGCGTTCTGTCACCACCGCAGGGTCAAGTCCGTTTATGGGCGTATGGGGATCGATCTGCTTGTTTACGCAAGCCCAATGGTATCTGTAGTAAAGGTCGAGAACGTCAAGTATCTCGTTTATATCCCTAAGGCGGCATTTGCTTTTAAATTCTTCCATATTCTTACATTCGCTCAGAAGCCGTACCGCTGTTTCGCAGTCGCAGCAGTCGGAAGGCTCGCCCATATCGTCTATAAGCCCCAGCGCCCATACAAGTGCCCAGTAGCATTCGTATGTCCAGGTTATATCTACAGCGTCCTGCTCGGTAAAGTTATTGTCATAGAGAAGCTTTTCTTTCGCCAGAAGGCTGCCTGAGACTCCGTAACGCTCAAGAAGCCCCGAAAAGAATTCCTTTGAGTCCTCATATCCGTTTCCCTCGGAAATATCGCAGGCAAGCTGCACGGCGAAAAGACAAGCGGCAGCACGTTTGCAGATGTCGTCAAAAGGACGGACCGTTACTTCGTCGGCAGATTCAATAAGAGGAAGATTATAGGTATAGGCTATACCCATTGATCTGATCTTATCAATTGACCTTTGGCGGCGTGCCTCGGGAGAAGCAGGGTCTGCTTCTGTGCGGTTTTCCATAGTTTTTTTATTGCCGCCTTTCAGGGCTTCAAGCTTTGACTGAATAGATTTTATAAGATCGCTCATAGATTTGAAAGTTCCTTTCCGAGAATTTTTTGCAAAGGATATATTTGTGCTCTTTATTAACATTTTATCATTTCTCTGTTTTATTGTCAATACAATTCTATGCTGCTATATCGCACCCATACTTGCAAAACCCACCGCCATATGCTATAATGTGACATAAAGGGAATTATCCCGAAAGTTAAAAGGAAAGCGGTTTTATATATGTTTAAAATTCTGATAGCCGAGGACGACAGGGAGCTGAGGCTTTTGTTTCAGAGAGTCCTCACACGAAACGGCTACTCCGCTGTGGGAGCGGCGGACGGCAGCGAGGCTCTCGACCTTATTGACAAGGAATACTTCGACCTTATAATCTCCGACGTAATGATGCCGAAGGTGGACGGCTATGAGCTTGTGCGCTCCCTGAGAGACGCAGGCATCACCACTCCCGTGCTGATGATAACCGCAAAGGACGCTTATGACGATATGCGGGAGGGCTTCGTTTCGGGAACGGACGATTATATGGTAAAGCCTGTGAATGTGAATGAGATGGTGCTTCGTGTGGGCGCGCTGCTGAGACGGGCGCAGATGATAAACGACCGCCGTCAGGTCATAGGCAGCACCGTTCTCGAATATGACTCCATGACCGTTACAACCGGCGAGGGCAGTGTTCAGCTTCCCCAGAAGGAATTTATGCTCCTATACAAAATGGCTTCCTACCCCGGAAAGATATTCACAAAGCAGCAGCTTATGGACGATATATGGGGATATGAGTCGGACGCGGAGGCGCATACCGTTGAGGTGCATATCGGCAGGCTCAGAGACCGTTTCCGCGACAATCCCGATTTCCGTATCGTGACCATGCGGGGAGTGGGCTACAAGGTGGTGAAGCTCTGATGAAGAAGCGTGAACGAGAGAAAACGGGGCTTGGCATTATCATCTATTTCACACTGATAATCATTCTTGTGATAATGCTGACTCTGGGCTTTGCGGAGCTTATTACCTATATCCTCAATTACTATTTCCATCGGGCGCTGAATATGTCCTCCACAGGCTGGCTTATGATATTCAGCATTATTCTGGGGCTTGTTTTTGCCCGACTTGCAAGCAGTCTTATCCTTTCGCCCGTAACAAGGCTGGGAAAGGCGATGGAACAGGTGGCAAAGCGCGATTTTTCGGTAAGGCTTGAGACAAAGTCCGTCATCACCGAGGTAAGGGACATTTATGACAACTTCAACCTTATGACCTCCGAGCTTGGCACTGTTGAGGAATTGCAGACAAATTTTGTGTCAAGCGTTTCACACGAGTTCAAGACCCCCATAAATGCCATTGAGGGCTATGCTATGCTTTTGCAGGAGAAAAATATCTCTCCCGAGGAGCAGGGGGAATATGTGGAGAAAATACTCTTCAACACAAAGCGGCTTTCGGAGCTGGTGGGAAATATCCTGCTTCTCTCAAAGCTTGAAAATCAGGCGATACCCGCAAAGACGGAGAGCTTTCGACTTGACGAGCAAATTCGCCGAGCCATTCTTCTCCTTGAGTCGAAATGGTCCGCAAAGGACATAAGCTTTGATATTGACCTTGAGGAGACGGTATATAACGGCGCTGAGGGGCTTATGCTCCATATCTGGGTAAATCTCATTGACAACGCCGTTAAATTTTCCGAGACGGGCGGCAGCATAAAAATGACCCTGCGCCGCAAGAAGGACAGCATTGTTTTTGCAATTGAGGACAACGGCTGCGGCATTTCCGAGGAGGACTGCAGGCATATCTTCAACCGCTTCTATCAGTCCGACAGCTCCCGCAAGGACGAGGGCAGCGGTCTGGGGCTTGCTCTTGTGAAGCAGATAACCGAGCTTTGCGGCGGCAGAATTGATGTGAAAAGTGTTTTAGGCAAGGGGTCCCGGTTTACGGTGACCCTTAGCGGGTGACACCCCCCGCTTCCGATTTGTCGGGCTGATATTGTATCTATCGGCGCGGAAACAAAGCAACAATTCCGTATAAACAAACAGCGCGACCTCGCCGCGGGGCGTCCCCCGCTTCCTGTTTGTCGGGCTGATATTGTATCTATCGGCGCGGAGACAAAGCAACAATTCCGTATAAACAAACAGCGCGACCTCGCCGCGGGGCGTCCCCCGCCGCCGCCTGCCTCAACAAAAATTGAGGTTCGGTTGAAGTTTAGTTGCGGAATATGCTGTAGAATATAACCATAGAATGAAAATACTACATAAATTTTCAGTGCATAAATTTTCAGAGAAAGGGGTTATGTTCTATGACATACGGCTATGATATTTACGCTTTGGGAATAATGGTCGCTTTTATATCATTTCTGGGCTTCACGCTGGAAAATCTCTGGCTTGCCGCTACAAAGGGCTTTATTGACAACAGAAATATGCACCTGCCCTTTCTTATGGGCTACGGGCTTTTAGTGGTGGGAATGTATCTGCTCCTGGGCACTCCCGAGCATATGACCCTTCCCGGACATATTTCCGTTAATGCTTCAAAGGCGGAGAAATTCTTTATATATTTTCTATGCTCCATGGTGATAGTTACCGTAGGCGAGCTTATTCTCGGGCACCTTGTTGAAAAGGTCTGCGGCTTTGAATACTGGAATTACAACTGGATACCTCTCCATATCACCAAGTACACATCTATCCCCACAAGCATTGGCTTTGCGGCTATAATCACCTCCTTTATGGGCGCCTGCTTCGAGCCTATAATGGGCGTTATTTCCATGATGAACGCAGATGACATCAAGCCTTTGTCTGTAATGCTCGTCGGAATTATGGCTGCTGACCTTGCCGTAAGCTTTATGCAGATGAGGAAAAGGCACGGACTTAATGTGAGATGGATAAAGTACATAAGGAGAGAGCCTGAGAGGCTGCCTCATAAAACATAATAGTATGCGGGCGCTTGACACACGGACGGTATTGTGATATACTTTGTCTGTGCGTCAAGCTTTTTTATGGGAGGGGCAGCTTTTGGCAAAGGTTAAGGCTTCAAAGACATTTATTGTTCTGATACTTGCAATGGTGCTGTTCGCTGTGCTGGCAGCAGTGTTTTATTTATTGGATAAGCGCTTTGATAACGGATTTTTCTTTGCTATGTTCGTTACATTCCTTACGGTTTTCTATCACTTCATTATGAGAGTGGCGGTAGGGGAGATCGTTACGCTTATTTATGAAAAAAGAGAATTTCGTTATGATGCGAAATGGTATCGTCAGAGCCGCTTTGAAAAAAATTTTTATAAGAAAATAGGTCTCAAGAGGGCAAAGAAAAATGCGCTGACTGCAAAGCCATGGCAGTTTGATATCAATGAGCGGACTTATGAGGAGCTCCTTCACAATATGACTCAGGCGGAGGTGGCTCACGAGATCGTTATGGTATTGTCCTTTGTGCCTATCCTGTTCTCGCTCAGGTTCGGAGCGCTTGGGGTGTTTGTTATCACATCGGTTTTCGCCTGCCTTATTGACCTGTATTTCGTTATGATACAAAGATTTAACCGTCCGAGAGTGCTTGCTCTGAAAAGAAAAATGGATAAATCAAAAAATTCCGCACCCTTATGCTGATGCATAAACGGTGCGGAATTTTTGTTATTCGCTGCTGACCTTGCTTTTGGCAAGCAGCTTTCTGCGGCAGAGAAAATATGCGGGGATAAGGAACATATCCGCAAGTATCCATGCGGAGGGGGAGGCAAAGCAGGCTGCCGTAAAGCCTATAATGCCTACAAAATACGCTGCTGCTCCCCGTCCTATCATCTCGAGGAACCCTGCAATTGTGGCTGTGGGGGAGAAGCCCATTCCCTGTATGGAAAATCTGACTATATTTACCAGCGCAAGGGGGAAATAAAATGCGGCAAGGGTGTTCAGAAACTGCTTTACAAGGGGGATAAGGGCGGCGCTGCTTTCGTCCAGGAATATCATTGCGAGATAGTCGCCTGTGAGCAGGATAACGCACAGTATTCCCACAGAGTAGATAAGTCCCAGCAGTGTGCAGGCTCCGAGCCCTTTATTAAGGCGCTCCCATTTCCGTGCGCCCACGTTTTGCCCCATATAGGTCGCCATTGTGCTTCCCATTGCGTCGAAGGGGCAGCACATGAACATTGATATCTTATTGGCGGCTGTTACGGCGGTGACGTACATTGTTCCAAGCTGATTTACCGCGGTCTGGAGCACTACAGAGCCGATGGCGGTTATGGAATACTGAAGTCCCATGGGTATGCCCATGGCAAGAAGTGTTCCCGTATGCCTGCCCGAGGGCTTCATATCTTCCTTTGACATTACGAGTATGGGGAAGCCCCGACAGACCTTTATCAGGCAGCCTGTTCCGGATATGACCTGTGCGATGACTGTTGCCAGCGCTGCTCCGAACACGCCCATTTTAAAGGCGAGGATGAATATAATATCCAGCAAGATATTTATTACGGACGCTATGACAAGCCAGGTGACGGGGGTCTTGCTGTCGCTTAGGGAGCGGAGTATGGCGGCTGTCATATTGTAAAGAAAATAGGCGGGGATCCCTGCAAAGATGGTGAATATGTAGATGTAGGCGCGGTCAAATATGTCCTCGGGGGTGTTGGTGGCGCGGAGAATGTCCGAGCAGAAGATGAGTGTCGCGGCGGTTATGACAATAGTGAATATGATACACAGCCACAGGGAGCCTGAGACGTATTTTCGCAGCTGCTTATGATCGGCGGCGCCGTACATCTGGGATATGGGTATGGCGAAGCCGTTGCACACGCCCATTACAAAGCCGATGACGAGGAAGTTCAGCGAGCCTGTGCTGCCGACAGCGGCAAGTGCGTCGCTTCCCAAAATTCTGCCGACGATGGCGGTATCGGCAAGGTTGTAAAACTGCTGGAAGAGAAATCCGAAAAGTAAGGGTATCCCGAAGCCCAGAATGAGCTTGACGGGCTGTCCCTCTGTAAGGTCACGGGGTGCTGACATTTTTATCTTTCCTTTCTTTGAACTGTCAAGATACATATTATAATGATTTTTCGGGGAGAATACAATATATTATTTTGGACAGGACTTTTAACTTTTTGGGAAGAGTAATAAGATATTGGTATTTATTTATAAGCACAGGTGCTGATTTGGATAGATGTGTTGAATATGCACATTTTGCAGCGAAAAAGAGAGTTGCGGAAAGGCAAAATAGCCAAACCTAAAAAATAAGTCGAAAAAAGCTTGACAAACGAAGGTGAGTGTGGTAA
>NZ_JBJERV010000056.1:0-2076 GCF_051882455.1 Huintestinicola sp.
TGCTACAGAGGCGTTCGTCACCGCAAGGGTCTCCCCGTAAGAGGTCAGAGAACCAAGACCAACGCAAGAACCCGCAAGGGCCCCGTTAAGACAATCGCTAACAAGAAGAAGTAAGGAGGGATTGAACAATGGCTCAGGTTAAGGGTAAAAAGACTACCATCAGAAGACGTCGTGAACGTAAAAATATTGAAAATGGCGCTGTTCATATCCAGTCCACTTTCAACAATACTATCGTAACTATCACCGATACTCAGGGCAACGCTCTCTCATGGGCGTCCGCAGGCGGACTCGGTTTCAGAGGCTCCAAGAAGTCCACTCCTTTCGCTGCTCAGACTGCTGCTGAAACTGCTGCAAGAGCTGCTATGGAGCACGGCCTCAAGACTGTTGAGGTTTACGTTAAGGGCCCCGGTGCCGGAAGAGAAGCTGCTATCAGAGCTCTCCAGACTGTTGGTCTCGAGGTAAGACTTATCAAGGATGTTACTCCTATTCCTCACAATGGCTGCCGTCCTCCCAAGAGAAGACGTGTCTAATTTTCAGGAGGTGTTATTGAAATGGCTTTAAATAAAGAACCTATCCTCAAGAGATGCAGATACCTGGGCATCAGCCCCATGGTTATGGGCGTTTCTAAGGAGTCCAAGAGAAATCCCGGCGCTAACAGCAGAAAAAAGGTTTCCGAGTATGGTATGCAGCTCAAGGAAAAGCAGAAGCTGAAGTTCATCTACGGCGTGCTTGAAAAGCCCTTCTATCATTACTTCGAGATCGCTTCCAAGATGGAGGGTAAGGCCGGTGATAACCTTATCACTATCCTCGAATCCAGACTTGACAATGTTGTTTACAGAATGGGTCTCGCTCTCACAAGACGTGAGGCAAGACAGCTTGTTACTCACAGACATTTCACTGTTAACGGCAAGCGCGTAAACATTCCCTCTTACCGCATCAAGGAAGGCGACGTTATCGCTCTCTACGAGGGAAGCCGCAGCAGCACTAAGTTTAAGGATGTTGTTGAGCAGACTGCTACAAGAGTAGTTCCCCTCTGGCTCGAGGCTGACAAGGCTAACTTCTCCGCTAAGGTTGTTCGTATGCCTAACGTTGAGGACCTCGATTACGAGACTCAGACACACCTTATCGTCGAGCTGTACTCCAAGTAATAGCTTCAAATATACTATGCACCGCTTTCTTGCGGCGCATAGGATATGTACGTTTACTAACAATGCGACTATAGGAGGGTTATACTAATGCTTGAAAAAATCGAAAAGCCGGAAATTGATACCGTTAAGCTGGATGTAAACGGCACTTACGGTATGTTCGTTCTCGCTCCTCTGGAGCGCGGCTATGGTACTACTCTGGGCAACAGCCTCAGACGTGTACTGCTCTCCTCGCTTCCGGGTGTTGCCGTTACTTCCGTGAAGATCGACGGCGTTCACCACGAATTATCCACTATTCCCGGGGTTAAGGAAGATGTTACTGAGATCATTCTTAACCTTAAAGGTCTGACTGCGAAGCTTTACGGTGAGGGTCCCAAGACCATCTATATCGAGGCTGAGGACGAGTGCGAGGTCACTGCAGGCGATATCAAGACCGATTCTGAGGTCGATATCCTTGTTCCCGATATGCACATCGCTACTCTCGGCAAGGACGCTAAGCTTTATATGGAGATCACCATCGACCGCGGCAGGGGATATGTTCCCGCTGAAAAGAACAAGCAGCTTTTCAATCTCGGTATCGATGTGATCGCAGTTGACTCCATTTACACGCCTGTACTGAAGGTAAACTTCCGCGTCGAGGATACTCGTCTCGGTCAGGTTACAGATTACGACAAGCTTATCCTTGAGGTATGGACAGACGGTACCGTATCCGCTAAGGAAGCTGTGTCCCAGGCAGCCAATCTCCTCATTGAGCATCTGAAATCATTCAGCAATCTTTCCGATGAGTCCGCTATCACCGAAATTATGGTGGAGAAGGACGATAAGGGCAAGGAGAAGATCCTTGAGATGACCATTGAGGAACTTGACTTATCAGTACGTTCCTTTAACTGCTTGAAGCGTGCGGGAATCAATACCGTTGAAGATCTGATCA
>NZ_JBJERV010000057.1:0-35261 GCF_051882455.1 Huintestinicola sp.
TGCACAAAGATGATCGAGAGAAACAAGGCTATCCCCATCAAGCACACAATGGTATTCTCCACCGCTGCCGATAATCAGACCGCTGTTGATATCAACGTTCTCCAGGGCGAGAGAGAATTTGCAAAGGACAACAAGCAGCTGGGTATGTTCCGTCTCGACGGTATCGCTCCCGCACCCAGAGGTATCCCTCAGATCGAGGTAACCTTTGACATCGACTCCAACGGTATCGTTCATGTTTCCGCAAAGGATCTGGGCACAGGCAAGGAGCAGAACATCACCATTCAGTCCTCCTCCAATATGTCCAAGGAGGATATCGACAAGGCTGTTGAGGAAGCCGAGAGATATGCAGAAGAGGACAAGAAGCGCAAGGAAGAGGTTGACATCAAGAACCAGGCTGAAAGCCTCGTATTCCAGAGCGAAAAGGCTCTCACCGATTTCGGCGACAAGGTAAGCGAGTCCGACAAGGCTCCCATTCAGGCTAAGATAGACGAGCTCAAGAAGGCTATCGAGAGCGGCAATACTGCTGATATGAAGGCTAAGACCGAGGAACTCCAGAAGGCTGTTTACGACCTTTCTTCCAAGGTTTACCAGGCAGCAGGCGCTGCACAGCAGGCTGCACAGGGCGAGGCTCCTCAGGATAACGGCGGCGCTTCAAACGGCGGCAATGACGACGGCTTCGTTGACGCAGAGTTCACAGAGTCATAATTTACGGCATAATTATTTTGCGGCAAAGGGCGGACATTTTCTCCGCCCTTGTTGTCGGTTTTAAGAGATTGACATTTTAGGTCATTCTCCGGAAAGGAAGGTCAGATCTATGGCTGACAAGAGAGATTATTATGAGGTGCTGGGGCTTTCAAAGGGAGCTTCGGACGATGAGATAAAAAAGGCATACCGTGCCTGCGTTAAAAAATACCACCCCGACCTCCACCCCGACGACAAGGAGTGCGAGGAGAAAATGAAGGAGGTCAACGAGGCATATGAATGTCTTTCAGACCCCGATAAAAAGGCTAAGTACGACCAGTTCGGCTTTGCGGGCGTTGACCCCAATTACGGCGCAGGGGGAGGCGGCGGTTTCGGCGGCTTTGGCGGCTTCGGAGATATGGGCGATATCGGCGATATTTTCAGCTCATTCTTCGGCGGAAGCAGCTTTGGCGGCAGATCTTCAAATCCCAATGCTCCCAGAAGAGGTCAGGATATCCAGACCTATGCCACAATTGACTTTATGGACGCCTGCAACGGAACAAAGGTGGACATCAAGGTCAACAGGACGGAAAGCTGTCCCGACTGCGGCGGTACGGGCGCAGCGGCAGGCTCTTCCGCCGAGACCTGCTCCGAGTGCCGCGGTACGGGCTATGTCAAGACCGCTCAGCGCACTCCTCTGGGTATGATATCCTCACAGCGCCCCTGCTCACGCTGCGGCGGAAAGGGCAAGGTCATCACAAATCCCTGCTCAAAGTGTCACGGTTCGGGCAGAGTTTCTGCGGCAAAGACTGTTACCGTTACTATTCCTGCGGGTATTGACGACGGTCAGACGCTGCAGGTAAGAGGTCAGGGTCACAGCGGCGCAAACGGCGGTCCCAACGGCGATCTGCACGTAACTATTCAGGTCCGTCCCGACCCCATTTTTGAAAGAGACGGCTACGATATCCGCACCGAGGTGCCTATCACCTTCACCCAGGCTGTTCTGGGCGACGAGATAGAGATACCCTGCATTGACGGCAAGGGCAAGATCACCATTGCCGAGGGCACTCAGTCGGGTACTGTGTTCAGGATAAGAGGCAAGGGCGTTAAACGGATCAACCGCTCCGACAGAGGCGACCAGTTCGTTACCGTTAATGTGGAGGTCCCCAAAAATCTTAACAAAAATCAGAAGGAGCTTCTGAAAAAGTTCGAGGAAAGTCTGGGCGACGGCAATTACAACAAGCGCAAAAGCTTCTTTGACAAGGTAAAGGATATACTTAAAAGTGATATATAACAAAAAATGCGACCGCTTCACACAGCTGTGAAGCGGTTGCATTTTTTATCAGTAATTAAGCTCGCTGCCGCCGATAAACTCTCTTATCATCGAAGCGGAGGGCACATATTCGGGAGCAACGGGGTCAAGCTCGCCTAAGAATTTCAAAATTTCCTCACAGGCGGGGAACTTTGCCAGCTCCGTATCCTTCTGAGCCGTAAGTCCATCAAGCAGGAAATTTTTGTAAACAGATGCTTCATAGGCGATAAAGGTGTCGATGTCAAAATCTGCCCGTGACTTGTAGGGGGTGATGTACAGGTCCTCGCCCCTTGAAACGCTGGCAAACATTCTGAAGCTTTCCTCATACTGCCTCTTCCTGAAAAGCTTGTCGCGGCAGAGACGGCGCATGAGCCTTATGTGCCTGGGGTGGAGCAGGCTTCCGTCGGCGGATCTCAGCCTTGTGCGGACGGAAACGTACATACACATGGCGAATTTGTGTGTGTCGCCCGTTACGGTGGGATTTAAGGCGTGTATGCCCTCAATTATGACTATCTCGTCATTCCTTCGGGACATTTTCACAGAGCCGCTCCGGGATTGTGTGGCAAAATCAAAACGGGGCATATCGAACTCCTCGCCTGCCGCAAGCTTGCGAAGATGCTCCGAAAACAGGGGGATATCAAGTCTCAGGGGAGACTCCAGGTCGATATTTCCGTCCTCGTCACGGGGCAGCTCCTTTGCGCTTTCCTCGTCGATGGGGAGAAAATAGTTATCCATCGATAGGGTGTGAGCCGAATGACCCTGCTCTTTCAGGCATTTTTCAAGTCTCAGAGCCGCAGAGGTCTTTCCCGAGCCCGAGGGTCCCGACAGCAGGATTATGGGCTTTTCGGAGAGTATCGCCCTCTGAGCAGCTTCTGCGATGTATGCGGAGTAGTTGTCCTCGGAAAGCTTTATAAAGCTTTGGGGGTCTGCCGCTTCTCTGTTTATTGAAGATACCGCTGCGAATTTTACCATATTCGTTTCTCCTTATCATTATGTTTTTTCTTTTCCCATATTCTTAGATCAAAATTCTGTTCATAATGTTATGCAGGAAGATCTTAGTATATGATATATTTTATCCCGTTATCGGGTATTCTTGCGCAAATATATCAGTGCTGCTCACGATATTCCCCGGGAGTGATGCCTTCGTGCTTTTTGAACAGAGCCGAGAAATAGGAGCTGTCGGGAAAACCTGTGGCTTTGGCTATCTCGGAAATGTTCTTTTCGGAATAAACCAGCATTTCCTTTGCATGCTGGATACGTACCTTTGCCAGATATTCCATAGGCCTCATCTGAAGATTTTTCTTGAACAGGCGGCAGAGGTGCTGTTCGGTTATGCCGGCTATCTGTGCCAGGTCTCCGAGCTTTATGGGACCCGCATATTTCTCTTCGATGTACTGGAGCACGTCTGCAAGGGCAACGGTGCTTACCGATGTCAGCTCAGACTGTCTGTTGTCGGCGATCTTTCTGTACTCGATGAGCAGGTCGTAAAGCTGTGCCGAAGCGTAATGATTTCCGTATATCTTATCGCTCTTTATAGTGTAGTACGCCTTGCTTATTATCCGGTTCATTCTTTCAGTGTCTGCCGAGAGGAAATATGCATACTTATTAAGCCCCCATTTTTCAAGGAGAGGCTCCGCTTCAGACCCCGAAAAGCACACCCAGCTGACTATCCATGAGTCGGAAAGGGAGTGATATTCATGGGGAAGATGAGGAGGTATGAAGAATACGGAATTTACAGGCAGCTTTACGGTGCTGCCGTTTACCGTGATCTCGCCCTCGCCCTCATTTGTTACAAGTATCTGAGGAAAATCATATCCTCCCGTGCGGTTTACGGGGTACTGCCAGCATTCCACGCCGATACCAACGATATAAAACGGAAGCTCCTTTTCATCACCTATTATCGGAAAAATTTGTTTCTGCATTTAACGCACCTCGGCTTACAATATACCTTAATAATATCATTTTAAACGAAATTTGTCAAGAATAGCCTAAAAATTTTGATAACAAAGCACTATTTTTCGCATTATACACCGAGGTGGATCGGGCGTAAAGGGCGATTTGGACAGCTTACAAAATCTCCCCTTTGTACAGATACCGATCTGTGTATCTGTACAAAGGGGAGATTTGTATATCATTATTCCGAAACCACTACATTTTTGCCCGACTTCTTTCCGCAGTAAAGCCGTTCGTCCGCAAGACCGATTATTCCTTCGATATTGCCTGCCTCGGTGCTTTCGGCGGCGCCTGCGGTGATGGTGCAGCGGATAAGGTCATCGCCGCACAGTATCTCCATATCCTCGATATGCGATCTTATTCGCTCTGCCACCAGAGCGGCGCCGCTGAGAGGAGTGCCTGCTGCAAGGATAAGTATCTCCTCGCCGCCCCATCTGCATACATAGTCATTGTCGCGGAGAAGGGAACGGACGGCTTCGGCAAGCCGTCTAAGCACCTCGTCACCGCTGTTGTGACCGTAGGCATCGTTTATCTGCTTGAAATCGTCGATATCGCACATAATGACCGAGAATGTCCTGCCCGAGTTTACGGCGCTGTTTAAAAGCTTGTCCATACTTCTGCGGTTGTACAGTCCTGTAAGAGCGTCGATACCCGCCATCTTGTCAAGCTTTGCATTCTGCTCCTCAAGGACGGATCTTGAAAACTGTATCTCACGCAGGAAAAACAGGGAGAAAAACAGCAGCAGTCCGAAGGTGCAGAGGGTGTTGAAAATGTAAATATAGGTAGCGGCTTTTTTGGAGATGACATATACAGGCTCTATCCTGTAGGAGATTATCTTGCAGACAACAAAGGTCAGCAGACAGCACAGCCCGATAAGCAGGGATTCGTGCAGCCCCGCGCTTTCGTCCAGGGAGAAATGCATATAAAAGATAACGGGCATTATTCCCAGGATATACAGAGGAAATCCGGGCTCCCAGCCCACAAGTATGGTGGCGGTGTAGGAGTGGAGGCATATTTCCACAAAGGTTATGTAATAAAACAGGATATACCGTTCTTTTTTAACAAGTATGCCACAGAGTATATAGCAGATGGTGCTGGCAATATTAAATGCTACCATGCTGTAAACGCCTACCGAAGCAAAGATGAAAATAAGCATAAAGTGAACAGTTGCCGCAGCCCATTGGAGAATGGTGTATTTTATTCTGTTTGTGACTGTGGCGCCGTCTACAAATACCTTTGAAAATAGCTGTTTTGTCTCTGTATTTTTCAAAATGCTGCTCCTCCGTCAATTTGTTTGAAAATTTGTAATATATAATTTATATCGGCATAACAATGGAAAAACTTTAGCTATATGGAAAAATATTCGGCGTATAATCAAAAATTATTTTCAGATAATAACAGCGAGGATATTCCTCGGGTTTGCGGAAACGCCGGTAGAGAACTTTAAAATTAAGGCTTATCGGCGTTTCATTTTACTATAGAAAGTAGGTCTTAATATGTTTGACAAGATAGCTCTTGTTCTGCTTATAATCGGCGGACTTAACTGGGGTCTTGTGGGAATATTCAGCTTTGACCTTGTAGCCTGGCTGTTCGGCGGAACGGGCGCACTTCTCAGCAGAGTGGTGTATATCTTAGTTGCGCTGGCGGCAGTGTGGTGCATTACCCTGCTGTTCAGAGAGCCTGCAGGTGCCGAGGCAAGAGGTCACTGATGAAAAAGGCAGGAGGCAGGATACATCATATCCGCCCTCTGCCTTAGAACCCGTCTTCACAAGCATATGCACACGTCTTTTCGGCAAATTTTGCCGCAGACTGCGTTAAAAATCCTTGCCGGGCGACAGCCCGCCTGCGGATTTTTGCCTTGTCTTAGGCAAAATTATGCTCGAAAATCCGCACACATTTCTTGTGAAGACAGGTTTTTTTTACGGATTGAGCAGATCGTAGGGATCCACAAAATTCGGGTCGGCAGGAGCTGCGATCATGTCCTCCGATGTAACGGGGGGCTGCGGATCCGAAGGGATACCCGTATCATCGGTAACGGGAACTGCGTCGGGAACGCTTTCGGTATAGACCGCTCCGCTGTTTGTGAAATCGGCAGAACCGTCGCCGTAGCAGGAATAGCCGCATCTGCCAAGATAATCAGCCGCTCCGTCAACTATTGCCTGAGCGATACCGTCCTGATGGGTGGGATTTGCCAGAGCCATTGCCTCGGTATAATTGGTAACGAACGCACATTCGATAAGCACGGAGGGGAAATCCTGCTGCTGGGTCACGAAGAAGTAGTTGTACTGCTCTCCTCTGTCCATTCCCTCGGCGTTGTCCACATTGCTGCCCAGATATGAACCTATGCGGGCGGAAATGCGGTCGGCAAGGGGCTGGGAGAAGGGAGTGAAGTAATAGGCTTCTGCGCCTCTTGCGCTTTCTCCTGCGGCGTTGCAGTGAATTGCAAGGAAAAGGTCGGGGTTATACTGCCTTGCGATAGAGGCTCGCTGAGCGGTAACATAGGTCTCGCTCTCGGTTTTGAGACGGATAACGTTTGCGCCTGCCGCTTCAAGCTTTGAGGTCACAAGCTTTGCAATGGCAAGGTTTGCTTCCTGCTCCTTGATGTGTCCCACAGCTCCGGGGTCAAAGGTGGAGGCTCCCGTATAGCCGTGTCCCGGGTCTATGACTACGGTCGCGCCGTTAAGAGAATTGCGGCAGCCGTTAAATCTGAAGGTGAGATTGCCTTCGCCGTCGTAAGATGATGTCACGCCGCCGAAAATTCCCGACTGTCTGAGGGTGAGGGTGAGCCTTGTTTTTGTGAGCTCGCCCGATTCGTAGGTGTCCCACACGCCCTCGGTGAAAACGGCGCTGTCGGGGAAGGTTATGCTGCTTGCGGATATGCTTGTTATGTAGTCGAAGGTGATGACAAGGGCTGTGGCATTAAATGACGATACATAGTAATTTCCGTTGTTTCCGCTGTTGTAGTTTACCCCCGTAAAGGACATTGCAAAGGGTACCTTTGAATTTGTGCGGAGCTTTATCACCGTGTCCGTGCCGTCCTTTGCGGCGCTTGCCACGCTTATGGGATTTGAGCCTAAGGGCTTGTTGTCAAGGACGTTAACGTCGCTTACTCTTATTCTCTTGCCCGAATTTGTAAGGTAATAATCCGTTCCCGAATAGTTTACGGTCTTTATCTGATAATCGAGAGTGCCTGCGGGGAGACGCGCCATATCGGGGGTGGGATTTGTGCTTGTGGTCTTTGCGTCATAGACCATGGTGTTGTCATTTTTTACCTCAAGGAGATTGCCGCTGTAATCGTTGAGAATTTCCGCAAGAGCGTTTACGATAATTCGGCTGCCCGTTCTGCTCTCGTTGAAATCGCCCGTTTTTGTGCGGTAGGTGCCGTAAAATGTAACGTTACCCAGGTCGATATCCTGCCCCTTTATGCCTTGGGGGGCGATATAGGTGCCGATGTATTTTGTATAGTTGGAGTTGGGGTCAAGCTCGTCCGTCTGACCGTCAACAGGCTTCAGTTCGACGGATTTGCCGTTTATCTCCGCAGTGACCTCGGAACCCTTGTATGCGATGGCGCTGAGAGTAATGGCAGACTGCTCCTCAACACGCATTTCCGATACCGCAGGCTCCACGCTTTTGAGAACATTCACCGTTCTTGTTATCTTGTAGGTAACGGTCTTGCCCTTGTTCTTGAAGGTAAAGGTGTTCACGCCCACGTCAAGGTCCATATTGAAATAAAATCGTCCCGCTTCGTTCAGCTCAATGGGCTCACCCTGGAAATAAATGGTGAAATTGGGGTCGAAGGAGCCTGCGAATATTACGGTAGGCTCCTCGGTCTTGAACTTGGTGGTAAGGGGAAGGGTCATTTCAAGCTCGTTGTTTAAGCCCTCCCTGTCTATCTGGTCATTGAAATGCTTCACAAGAACAGATGTGGACTCCTCGGTATTTTCATCGAGGGAGGAAAGAGAGTTGAACACGCTGCCTATGCAGGCGTCATACTCATCTGCCTTTATGACCTGCTTTACAAGCTCGTCGGGGGAGCCCCAGCCTGTATATTCGGAGCATATCCTTTCGTTGATGTGGTCCACTATCATAGGTATGCCCGCAGCCTGAGCCTTCTCGTTCCACCAGCCCACCACGTCCTCAAAGGGCATGGTCTCGCTGGCAAATGCGCCCTCCGCTTTTACGAGGATAAAGTCCGCATAGCCCTTTTCGATGTATCCCAGAGTGTCCGCATAGCCGTCGGTAAGGGCTTCAAAGCTTACGGAGGTCTCGCTGCCCTCTTCATTTGTGGTGTAATTCGCCCAGATGTCGTTTATGGAAATGCCCACGGGAACGCTGTTGCTTGTCCTGCGCACTGCGTCGGAAACAAGGCTGAACACGTATGCTCCGTTGTCAAGGAGCCAGTTGTCATAGCCTATGCCCGAGCCGTTTTCGATGTAGTTTGCAAAGCTTGCACCGTCTCTCTTGGAATAATAGCCGTCTATGATGATGCCGTCAACGGGATATTTCACGGTGAAATTATGGGCGGTAAGGGCAAGGCGGTCTATCCTTGCCTTTGCGGTCTCCTCGGTAATGCCCGAAAGAGCGGAGTTTATGCTGAAGGTGACATAAACATACATACCTCTTTCTGCGGCTCTTTCCACGCAAAGCTCGGCGGGGGAGCGGACGGCGGTCTTATTCACGTCAAGGCTGTAGTAAACGCCGTTTTCGTCGGAGGTGCTGATTATAACGGTGTTAAGGCTCTTGTCCTGAGCCATATCCAGAGCCCTGTCGATTCCTGCGGCGATCTCCTCCTCGGAAAGGGGCTCGCCGTTTTCGTCCGTCAGAGGGAAGTCCTTTTCGGGATTTATGTAAACTCCTCTCACCTCGTCGGGGAAGGAAAACATAGGGGCATACTCGGGCTCCGTAAAGCTTTCAAGCTCCTCGTCCCTCTGCACCTCGGGAACAATTTCTTCATACACCGCTTCACTTTCGGCGGAAGCGTCAATGCCGAAGGAAAGCGCTTCGCTCATATCTCCCCACAGGGGCACCGACATAAGTGCGGCGCAGGCGAGGGCGGCGAGCCTTTCGGATAATTTTTTCTTTTTCATAGTTCTCCTATATATATTTATCTCTTGTCCGTTTCTTTTCTTTGTGATCTTTATGCTCTGAGGCATAGCTTCATTATAACATATTTCCCCATAAATTTCAACAGCCTGAGGAAAAAACGGACAGAGAAACTATGAAAAAAAGTGGGGAGAACTTTGGTTATTCTGCGGTTTTTTTCTGTCGGAAGGAGTCGAAATATTCCACATCGCCTTCGGAAAAGGGGGTGTCCAGATAGACATAATTGAACTCGCGGACAATATCCCTGCCACGGATATTAAAGCTTGCAAGCTTCGGGTCATTTTCGCCCGCCGCACGATATGCAAATGCAATGCCGCCGTTTGTACAGAGCAGCTTTGAAGTAAGCCCGAAGCTGCTTATGACGCTTATTTTCTTAAATTCCCGCAGGGAGCGGTTTTGTTCGGTAAGGAGCTGTTCGAGTATCTCTCTTGTGCCGCTGCCCTCTTCGCGGACAAAAAGGTGTTCCTTCATAGCTTCTTCAAGGGTCACTTCCCGTCCCGCAAAGGGGTGCATTGCTCCGCATATCCCCACAAAAGGCTCCCTTCTGTACAGCCTTGACGCGTATCGGCTGCGGTCGAAAAAGCCCTCTATCACCGCAAAGTCAATATTCCCCCCGGACAATGCCCGAAGGAGGTTTCCCGTATTGTCGATATTGACCGAAATGCGGTTTTTGTCCTCCTTCAGAAAGTTCCCGATATGCTCTGCTATGACGTATTCGCCTACGGTTTTGGTGGCGCCTATGGATAGCTGACGGCAGCCCTTGTCCGACAGCGCCGTTTTCAGCTTCTTCTCCTGATAGGAAATGTTTTCGGCGTATTTTTTTAAAAGCTCCGCCTCGTGGGTCATTTTAAGGCTCTTTCTGTCGTATATGAAAAGCTTGCAGCCGTAATAATTCTCAAGGTAATGGATATGCTGCGTTACCGCAGGCTGGGTCATATTAAGCTCTTCGGCAGTTTTTCGGTAATTCATAAGCCTGCACAGGGTCAGAAAGGTCTCTATCCTGATATCTATCATAATATTTTTCTCCTGTGATAAATTTTGCTTATCGGATGATAGCAAATGATAATTTGATTTTATCATAAATATATGATAAAATCAAGATGTCAAAGCAAATAATATTTTTCAAGGAGAGATTTTTTATGAACACCGTCAGAAAGATAACAGCGCTGCTCCCGGGCTTCGCTCTGGCACTTGTAATAGCGGCAGCCGCAAAATTTATAGAGGGGCTGCTGCCCGTTCATCTTATCGGAGCCTCGGTCATCGCACTTTTTATCGGAATGATAATAAACGGTATCCGCCGCCCCGGGGAGAGGTTTGAGCCGGGACTTAAATTCACATCAAAGAAGATGCTGAAATTCGCCATAATCCTTCTGGGCGCAAGCCTTAATATTGCCGTTGTCCTCGAGGTGGGCAAGCTTTCCCTCTGCGTTATGTTCTTCACCCTGCTCACCTGCTTCGGAGTGGGTCACTTTGTGGGAAAGGCGCTTAAAATAAACTGGAAGCTTTCAAATCTCATTTCCGCAGGCACGGGAATATGCGGCGGCTCGGCAATTGCGGCAATTGCCCCCGTGATCGACGCGGACGACAACGATATCGCCTACTCCATGTCCGCCACCTTCCTCTTTGATATGGCTATGATAGTGCTGTTTCCCATTCTTGGCAGGGCAATGGGGCTTTCGGATATGGCATACGGCTTATGGGCAGGTACTGCCGTTAACGACACCTCCAGCGTTGTTGCCGCAGGCTATGCCTTTTCCGAGGCGGCGGGAGATTTTGCCACGATGGTAAAGCTCACCCGTACCCTTTCAATCATTCCCACGGTCATTGTATTTGCGCTCATAAATGCACACATCAAGCGCAGAGAGGCTGCGGCTGAGGGGGGCGAAAGCGTAAAGGCAAAGCTTCATATCACAAAAATTCTTCCCCTTTTTATCCTGGGCTTTATCGGTCTTGCGGTGATAAACAGCATCGGAATTATCCCCGCAGCAGTTTCCCACGGTATGAAGGAGATAAGCAAGTTCCTTATGATAGCGGCTCTCGGAGCTATAGGACTTGGCACAAGTTTCAAGGATATGAAAAAATCGGGTATTGCTCCCATGCTCCACGGATTTATCATCTCGGCGCTGGTGGTCATTGTGGCTATTGCGGTGGAATATTTTATGGGGGTTGTGTGATACGATATTATTTGTCTCTCTCCTTTGCAAAGGGGGAGAGATATTTTTTTCAAAAAATTGGAAATGGAGAAATTTAAAGAATAAAGAATAGAGAATAAAGAATAAATAATAAAGAATACGGGTGAGTGCGAAGAGCATAATAAAATTTGGGACAGCTTATTTGTATCGTTACCGAGCCGTCGGTTTGCTGCCCGAATAAATCACAGAACGAACGGCTGCAGGCTCAGCCTGCTAAATAATAAAATTAGGGACAGCTTATTTGTATCGTTACCGAGCCGTCGGTTTGCTGCCCGAATAAATTACAGAACGAGTGGCTGCAGGCACAGCCTGCCGAACGGCTGCAGGCTCAGCCTGCCGAGCGGTTGCAGGCACAGCCTGCCGGGAGGAGATATGAGACGAAGCTATAGAAAATACCTGGCGCCCGGGCTTCTTGTCTTTCTGGCTCTGGCGCTGCTTATCCGTCCCGATGATGTTATAAGGACGGTATCTGCCATATTTTCCGCCGTTTTTCCCTTTATTGCCGGCATACTGCTTGCGGCGGTCATCGACCCTGCGGTATGCCGCTTTGAGGGCTTTTTCGGCAGGAGAATGAACAAAAAAGCCGCCCGTACTGCGGCTATAGTCCTGGTTTACCTGATAATTGCAGGGGTCATTGCCGCCGCAGGAATGCTTATCCTGCCGAAGCTGTGGGAAAGCGCCGCTCTGTTTGTTAACAGCGTTGACGGCTATTACAGCGATTTCCGCAGGCGGTATGAAAGCGGAGCGGCGCATACTCCCGCGCTTGTAAGGCTCCTTGACAGCCTTATCGAGCAGATATCCCTCCGTCTCCCGGGGCTTTTTGACCGCACGTATAAGGTCACTGCGGACTTCCTCAGAGGAATGGCTTCATTTCTTGTGGGGGCGGTGCTGTCGGTATATATCCTTGCCCAGAAGGAGCTGCTCCTTGATTTTGTAAGCTCTGCGGCGAAGGCGGCGCTTTCCGACGGGGCATACAAAAAAGCCGCCCGTGTGATATCCGCTGTAAACTCCTGCTTTGTGAGCTTTATAGCGGGTCAGCTGTCGGAGGCGGCTGTTCTCGGTACTCTCTGCTTTATCGGAATGGTGCTTTTCGGCTTTGAATATCCTCTGCTCATAAGCGCCATAATTGCGGTCACAGCTCTTGTGCCTGTGGCAGGAGCTATTGCGGGAGCTATTCCCTCGGCGCTCATTCTCTTCCTTGTAAAGCCCTCCTCTGCTCTGTGGTTCCTTGTGTTCATCATCATACTCCAGCAGCTTGAAAATAATTTTATCTATCCCAAGGTGGTGGGAAAGAGCGTTGGGCTGCCGCCTATTCTCATCTTAGCGGCAATTATCGCGGGAGCGGAGCTTTGGGGAGCGGCAGGCATTATGCTGGGGATACCCCTTGTTTCGGCGGCTTACACCCTTATCAAAGAGAAGATAGAAAGCAGGAGAAGCAGGGGTTAGCCCTTAGGCACTGTTTCGGGGTATCTCTGCTTGGAGTCGGTAATGCCCAGGATATAGTCCACGCTGACGCCGTAAAACTCGGAGAGGGTCACAAGATGGTCTATGGGGATATCCCGCCGTCCGATCTCATAATGCGAATAGCTGACCTGAGAGCATTTGAGCAGGGCGGCAATTTCCCTCTGGGTGTAGTCGTTGTCCTCACGGAGCGCTCTCAGACGTTCGGCTGCTATGTAGTTCATATCGAATGGTTCAATCCTTTCAGCGAATGACGCTTTTACTTAAATATCATATATTTTATATTATAACTCATTTTTTTCCTTAATTGGGATTATAAAACAAATTGGAATAAAAAAATTGTCGAAAAAGGTCAGATAATACAAAATTAAAAGTTATTTTATATAATATTCAAATCATTTTCGTCTCAAAATAAAAATTATAATATCATACTTGAAAAATTATACAAAAACATTTGACATTTGCGGACGGATATGATACAATATTTTCAGCAAGTTTTATTAAGGTAAAGCTTTGGAGAATGAAAGGAATGTTTGAAATGAAGAATTTTAAGAAAACTATCGCAGGTATCTCCGCACTGACTCTCACAATGGGTCTCACTGCCTGCGGCGGCGGAAGCGAAGGCGATACTGCTGAGCAGACCACCGAGGCTACCATGGAGACCACCACTGCGGTAACAGTTGAGGTGAACACCGCTACCGTTGCCGAGGAGGATCAGAAGACCCTTGATGAAGTGGCTGCCGAAAACCTCCGCGACATTGAGCTTGAGAACAAGACCATCAAGTGGCTTGCTCACTATGACCTCAATCCTTCCGGAACAGGCAACTCCGAGTCAGTTCCTCTTAACCTTTTCAAGAGCAAGTACGGCGGAGAGGTAAAGTGGTACCCCACCACATGGAACAGCCGCTACTCCGACCTTTCCACAAGCGTTCTGGGCGGCGAGGGCATCGACTTCTTCCCCTGTGATACTGCGGCTCTCCCCAAGGGCGTTATCAACGGAATGTTCCAGCCTATCGATGAATACATAGATATGGATTCTGCTCTCTGGGCAGATATGAAGCCCGCTATGGAGATCTACAACTTCAACGGCAAGCACTATGAGCTCGTTAACAGCGTTTCCGCAGAGCAGATCGTTATTTACAACAAGCAGACCATCGAAGAAAACGGCTTTGACGATCCCTGGGAGCTTTACAAGGCAGGCGAATGGAACTGGGATACCTTTACCTCTATGCTGGAGAGCTTTGTTGACGTTGAAAATGAGCAGTACGGTCTTGACGGCTGGTTCAACGAGAAGGCACTCCTCCTTTCTGCAGGCGTTCCCTCCGTTTCCTCCGTTGACGGAACTCTGACCGTTAATCTTAACGATCCCACCATTGAGAAGGCAATGAACTGGAGCTATGAGCTTTACAACAAGGGTCTTGTTTTCGACCTCTCCCTCTATGACTGGAATATCCAGCCTCAGTTTATGGGCGAGGGCAAGGAGCTTTTCTACATCGTAGGCTCCTGGGACGTTCAGGCTAATCCCGATACCTGGGCTACACAGATCTCTCCCGATAATCTGGGCTTTGCTCCCGTTCCTTCTCCCGCAGGCTCCGATCCTTATCAGTCTGCTACTCTGGACGGCTGGGTAATATGCAAGGGCGCAGCTAATCCTACAGGTGTTGCTCTCTTTGCTGAGTGCACACGTCTTGCAAATACCAACGATGAGGCTATCGCTATCGGCGACCAGAAGATGAGAGACGACTACCAGTGGTCCGATGAGCTTATCGCCCGCAACAAGGAGATAAACGAGCTTGCTGCCAAGTATCCTGTTGTTGACCTTGCTACAGGCGTTTCCTCCGATGTTGCTTCCCTCACCACCGACGGCGGCTCCGAGATCGGTCTGCGTGCTGCTTTCCACGGTTATGAGTGGGCTACTACAAGAGACGAGATAAGCGAAGTTGTTAATATGCTCGTTGCTGAGGCTGACGCTCAGATCAAGGAGCTTGGCTAAAATTTATTTCTGAAACTTTTTTCACCGCCTGTCAATTGGTTTTGACGGGCGGTGATTTTTTTCAGCTGTCAGCTGTAGAAATCCGGCATTTTTTGTATTATAATGAAGTAATACTTCTAAAGGGGGAGCGTTATGAAATATTGTCCGGAATGCGGTAAAGAAAATAAAGACAGCAACAAGTTCTGCTTGAAATGCGGAGCGCCGTTTGAGGAAGAAGCCAAGGCAGAAGAGCTTTGCTGTCCCAACTGCGGAGTAACGATCGAAGAGGCTGATGATTTCTGCCCCGAATGCGGAACGCCTTTGAAAGGTGAGCTTGAATATGAAGAGGAAGAGAGCGCTCCGCAAACCGGAAAAAATTATGTGCAGACCTCGTATCACTGGGGTCCTGGGGAGATATTTCTCGGAGTTCTCGGAGTCGGCGGCGTGATAGGACTTATCTGGCTCTTTACCATCATAGGCTGATGAAGAAAAATATTACATCGGCTTTTGTTTCGCTTGCTATGTGCCTGATAAACCGCAGGGTCAGAACAATGGTCGGTGAGGGCGTTTTGGGATTTTTTCTGCGCTGCTATTTCAATGACATTGCGGGCAGTATCACTTTTATGTCCCTTGCAAATATTTTTCTGATGTTTCTCGGATCTCAGGGAATAGTAAAGCCTTTGCACATAGAAGCCTTGCTTCTGGGAGCGGGACTTTTCTGGGAATATGGCGCTCCTCTCATTCGCAGCGATACGGTGTCCGACCCTGTTGATATACTTGCATATCTGCTCGGGGGAGTCATATATTGGCTTGTTGCTGTGAGACCCGTGCACTTCAAAAAAATGCCTGTGCAAACTTACTCCGATTTTACAAAATAATAATTGCATTGCCCGAAAAAATGTGGTATAATCATTTTTAAGGGCAATGCTTTTTTGTCATTGCGGAAAATCATCATAATTTTGGAGGTCAAATAAAATGGGTAAGGCTCTGATAATCGGCTGCGGAGGCGTGGCAAGCGTTGTTATTCACAAGTGCTGCCAGAATTCCGAGGTGTTTGAGGAAATTATGATCGCGTCCCGCACGAAGTCCAAGTGCGACGCTCTTAAAGAAAAGCTTCAGGGACAGACGTTGACAAAAATTTCCACCGCAAAGGTTGACGCTGACAAAGTAGAGGAGCTTGTGGCTCTGATGAAGGAGTTTAAGCCCGATATCTGTATCAACGTGGCTCTCCCTTATCAGGATCTTACCATAATGGACGCCTGCCTGGAGTGCAAGGTTGACTATGTGGACACCGCAAACTACGAGCCCGAGGATACTGCTAAGTTTGAGTACAGCTGGCAGTGGGCATACCGTGAGAGATTTGAGAAGGCAGGTATCACTGCACTGCTGGGAAGCGGCTTCGACCCGGGCGTTACGGGAGTTTTCTGCGCTTATGCCCAGAAGCATTACTTTGACGAAATTCACTACATCGACATTCTCGACTGCAATGCGGGCGACCACGGCTACCCCTTTGCTACGAATTTCAACCCCGAGATAAATATCCGCGAGGTCTCTGCCAAGGGCTCATATATTGAGAACGGCAAGTGGGTGGAGACAGAGCCTATGGAGATAAAGAGAGTTTACAACTTCCCCGAGGTGGGCGAGAAGGATATGTATCTGCTGCACCACGAGGAGCTGGAGTCGCTGGCTCTCAACATCAAGGGAATAAAGCGCATACGCTTCTTTATGACCTTCGGACAGTCCTATCTTACACATCTCAAGTGCCTTGAGAATGTGGGAATGACCTCTATCGAGCCTATAAATTACAACGGTATGGAGATCGTTCCTCTTCAGTTCCTGAAGGCGGTTCTTCCCGACCCCGCAAGTCTCGGTCCCAGAACAAAGGGCAAGACCAACATCGGCTGCATCATGCAGGGCGTTAAGGACGGCAAGCCTGTTAAATACTACGTTTACAACGTCTGCGTTCATGAGGAGTGCTATGCGGAGGTGGGCTCTCAGGCTATTTCCTACACCACGGGCGTGCCTGCTATGATAGGCGCTATGATGGTGATGACGGGAAAGTGGAAGAAGCCCGGTGTTTACAACATCGAGGAATTTGACCCCGATCCCTTTATGGACGCGCTGAACAAGTGGGGTCTCCCCTGGAAGGAAACCTTCGACCCCGAGCTTGTTGACTGATAAATGCACTGTAAGCCGAAAGCGGCGGAGTTTTCTGCGCTTTCGGCTTTTTTAATAAAATGTTTACAAATGGCGCGACAAAAATTCCCTGCGGATGTTGTTTATTTTGTGAAGAATAAATTCGGGAGGTCTTTATGATGAAATTCGCCAAAGTCTTTATAATCGCGGGAATGCTGCTTCTTACCGCCTGCTCGGCTTCTTCGGAAGTTACGGAGACTGAGACGTCTTACGAAGCTTCTTTGACGGAAAGCATTACCGAAGCTGAAAGCGATGTTGAGATGGAGAGTATTACCGAGACGGCAACATCAACAGAAACGGAAGAGGTCACAGAGAGCGTTTCGGAAACCGAATGGCAGAACCCTGCATTTTTGCCCGTGAAATTGTCGGAGCGTGATATATCGGGGTATACCGTAAGCGGCTATGTTGCCGTTTATGACGAGGAGACCAATACAAGGACTTCATATATGGGAGAGATAACCGATGAAGAGGGTATTGCGGCGGTAAAGGAGTTCATTGCGCTCACCGAAGAACTGCCTGAGGCTGATCAGAACGAATTTTACGAGGTCAACGTCAGCTGCGATGATGTGTATCTCACTCTGACTGACGAGTTGGGAAACCGGTATGCATACAAGGAAGTCCGCTTTACCGAAAACGGCTCGGAGGCGTCATATCTTCTCAGACATGGCGTTTACGGCAAGGACACTGTCTGCGTGCGTTCGGAGGGCGAAGAGGGATACTCCCTTTATTCCCTTATGGAAAGGCTTATTGCAAAGGAGGAGAATGTTTCGGAGCGTATGGAATACGATGTTCAGAACTACAGGACGGATATTGCGCTTATCACCGAATACAGAAACTGGGCGTGGGGATATCAGCACAGCGGCAATGTCATTGATATGAGCGGCAATGTGTATTCCTATGATTTTGGGGAGGAAAACTATAACGGTGAGGAGATAGACTCCGACGAGGCTTTTATTTCTGCGCTGATGGAAATATGCTCTGAGGGAGAACCCGTCGCCTCCGACAGCAGTGTCACCGATACTCTGAAAAAAATTCGTGAGCTTGCGGACGGGGCTGACAGGAAAGCGAAGATGATATCCGAAAGCGCTGCCTGCGATGCGGGGCAGCACACAATTTACGCTGTGACCTCGGACTACAAGCTTGTGACGATCTGCTCGGACGGGGACAGCATTATTACAAGCACAGATGAGAACGCTCTTGAGATACAGAGACTTTGTGAGGAAATGGGAATACACTGATTATTTTAAAGGCGGAGAATTATAAAATGAACTTTGAACTGACACTTATTTCCGAAGCTGATTTGAAGCCATTTAAAGAAATGGCTATGGAAGCTTTTCAGAAGGGCTTTGAGGATAAATTCGGCAGGACGGAAAAAACTGTTCTGCCCGAAAAGGACATTGACAGGTCACTCTTTGCAAAAGGCTCTGCGGCTTACAAGGCTGTGGTGGACGGCGAATTTGCGGGCGGCGCTGTTGTGGTCATAGATGAAGAAACGGGGCACAATCATCTTGATCTGCTCTTTGTAAAAAGCGGCGTTCAGAGCAGGGGCATCGGCAAGGCGATATGGTATGAGCTGGAAAGGCGGTATCCCGAAACTAAGGTATGGGAGACCTGCACGCCCTATTTCGACAGAAGGAACATTCACTTTTATGTTAACGTCTGCAAGTTTCATATTGTCGAATTTTTTAACGAGAAGCACCCTATGCCCGACACTCCCGAGGATTTTATCGGCGACGGCAATGAGGGAATGTTTGAGTTTATAAAACAGATGTGACATACAAGTTATGCGCACAGAAAAGGAAATCAAGGCTATGAAAATTTACTTTACCCGACACGGGGAGACCGAATGGAACAGCAGGAACATCATCTGCGGAAGGACGGACATTGAGCTGAGCGTTAAGGGGCATTTGCAGGCAAAAGCGCTTGCAGACAGGCTTTCTGCGGAGCATAATGACATTGACATGATAGTCTGCTCCCCCATGAAGCGGGCGAGGGACACCGCAGGCTATGCGGCGGCGGCTCTGGGCATAGAGCCTGTATACGATGACAGGCTGAGAGAATGGGATTACGGCAGCTTTGAGGGCAAGCCCCGTGACACAGAGGGGTTTCTCGAAAACAAGCTTGAGTTCGGCTGCCGTATGGCAGGGGGCGGAGAGTCGGTTTTTGACCTTGTGAACAGGGTATACGGACTTATCGACGAGCTTTGTGAAAAATATCCCGATAAGAATATTCTTCTCGTTTGTCACGGCGGCGTTTGCAGGGTCATTGAGACCTATTTCAGAGATATGACCCGTGAGGAGTTTGCTAATTTCTTTATGGGAAACTGCGAATTAAAATGGGGAGAAAAATAATAAAGCATTTTACGATTTCCCGGAAAATTTTTCGGGAAATTTTTATTTTGCTATTGACATTTGGAAACAGATGTGCTATAATGATAATAGGTAATTTTCGGACTGCGAATGATAATATCTGACGAAAGGACGGTACACATATGAAAATATCTCTTAACGGAAAATGGACGCTCTTTGATATAAATGCTCCCGAGAAGCTGCGCATTCAGGCGGAGGTTCCCGGTTCGCTGTATTCGGCAATGCTGAGTGAGGGACTTATGGACGACCCCTATTACCGTGAGAATGAATACATCTCCACGGATATCTCCGACAGGGATATTGCCTTTGAGCGGAGCTTTGATATTGACGATGAGCTGATGGCTGCGGACAGGCTGCTGCTTAAATTTTACGGCATTGACACCATTGCCGAGGTCGTTCTCAACGGGACGGTCATCGGTACGGCGGAGAATATGCACAGGGAATATGTTTTTGATGTTACGGACATTGTTATGCCTGTGGGGAATGTGCTGAGGGTGAATATTTTTTCGCCGCTTAGGTATATCCGCGAGAAGAACGAGAAGGAGCCGCTGTGGGGCGTGGCTTCAACTATTGCGGGCTATCCTCATATCCGAAAGGCGCATTATATGTTTGGCTGGGACTGGGGCCCCAAGCTCCCCGATATGGGCATATGGCGCGATGTGGAGCTTATCGGCGTGAGGGGCGGCGTTATTGACGGGGTATATGTAAGGCAGGACCACTGCAAGGTAAACGAGGGTATTGTGGGGCTTTCAGTTGAAGTGACCGCAGGCAGGAAATGCTCCGAAGAGCTGTCCGTAAAGGCTGTTGTTACGGCTCCCGACGGCAGGGAATATGAGATGTCCGCGGAGCTCGGGGAGGAGCGGAAGGTATGTCTTTCCTGCGAGATCGAAAACGCTGAGCTTTGGTATCCTCACAGTTACGGCGCGCAGCCGCTTTATGCTCTTTCCGTTAAGCTTTTCGACAAGGGCGAAGAGGTTGACGTTCACTCGGAAAATATCGGTCTCAGGACTGTTACGGTGAGCCGCACTCCCGACAGCGAGGGCGACGGGGAGGAATTTGCTTTTGTGGTTAACGGCATTAAAATTTTTGCCATGGGTGCAAATTACATTCCCGAGGACCAGATAATTTCAAGGTGCAGCGCCGAAAAGACCGAAAAGCTTTTAAAGCAGTGCGTTATGGCGAATTTCAATATGATCCGTGTCTGGGGCGGCGGATATTATCCCGACGATCATTTTTACGACGCCTGCGACAGGCTGGGACTTCTTGTTTGGCAGGATCTTATGTTTGCCTGCTCCGTTTACCGCGCGGACGTGGATTTTTGCAGCAATGTCAAGCGTGAGATAGCCGACAATGTGAAGCGGCTGAGAAATCACCCGTCTCTTGCGATGTGGTGCGGCAACAACGAGATAGAGTCTATGTGGCAGTACTGGGGCATTGACGCAGACCCCGAGTACAAGAAGGATTATCTGCGGCTTTTTGAGGCGCTTATCCCCAAGGTATTGGAATTTTATGACCCTGTGACATTCTATCACCCCTCATCGCCTTCCTCGGGCGGCGGCTTCAACGACAGCGGCGCAAACAACAAGGGCGATCAGCATTACTGGGCGGTATGGCACAGCTTAAAGCCCTTTACCGATTATTACAGCTACAAATTCCGCTTCTGCTCGGAATACGGCTTCGAGTCTGTTCCGTCTCTGAAAACAGTTCGGAAATTTGCCGAGGAGGGAGATCTCAATCTTATGTCCCCCGTAATGGAGGCGCATCAGAAGTGCGAGGACGGAAATGAAAAAATTATGTATTACCTTGCACAGATGTCCCATTATCCCTACACCTTTGAGGGGCTTGTTTATGCCACTCAGATGGTGCAGTCGGACGCGGTGCGCTTAAATGTTGAGCATATGCGCCGCAACAGGGGAGTTTGCATGGGTTCGCTGTACTGGCAGGTGAATGACTCAAATCCCGTTATTTCCTGGTCATCGGTGGATTACTATCACCGCTGGAAGGCGCTTCACTACAATGCCCGCAAATTTTATGCTCCCGTTCTTATTTCCGCTGACGGGGAGGATAAAAATAATATCCGTCTGAATGTTTCATCGGAGCGCAGGGAGGAATTTTCCGCTGTTATCAGGTGGCGCTCGCGTATGAACACGGGTGATGTTATTGCTCAGGGCATGGAAAATGCAGTCATAAAGCCCCTTGCCGCCGAGGATCACATTGTGCTGACTCCCGAAAATACAGGCATTGCCGCCGATATGAGAGACAAGGCGTACATTGAGTTCACCATTATGGAAAAGGGCATAAGGCTTTCTTCGGGTACGTTTATGTTCGTTCAGCCAAAGGGGTTCCGTTTCCTTGACCCGGAGCTTGAGGTCGCTGCTGCCGATATGGGAAACAAGTTCAAGATAGTGGTTTCCGCAAAGGCTTTTGCTAAGAGCGTTTGTCTGGAGCTTGAGAGCGGTGACTGTCTCTTCTCGGACAACTGGTTCGACCTTCACGGGGACACTGCCGGGGTCTATGTGAGCAAAGCAAAGCTCCCTGCGGGGATAACACCCGAGGAGCTGGCGAGAAATATTAAGGCGGTTTCTTATTTTGAGGCTTTGGGTCTTGGAATGAAACAAAAATAAATTCGGAGGACATTTTATGACAGGAAACACACCCGATATTGCTGCTTTGAAGCAGCGTTTTATTGACATCTACAGCGAAAACGTGAAGCGTGAAGGTGCTGACAAGCTGCTTGAATATCTTCTCTCCTCCAAAAGCGATTTCTTCACCGCTCCTGCCAGCACCCGTTATCACGGCTCCTACGAGGGCGGGCTTCTTGAGCACAGTCTGAACGTTTATGACTGTCTCTGCGATTATCTCGACCGTCCCAGAGTAAGGGAGCTGTACGGTCTTTCCGCCGACAAGGAGACAAGGGCTATAATTGCTCTTCTCCACGACATCTGCAAGGTAAATTTCTACAAGACGGATTTCCGCAATGCAAAAAACGATCAGGGCGTATGGGAAAAGGTGCCTTATTACACCATTGACGACCGTCTGCCCTATGGTCATGGGGAAAAATCCGTTTACATAATCGGGGGATTTATGCGCCTGTCCCGTGAGGAGGCTTTTGCTATTCGCTTTCATATGGGCTTTTCGGGCAGCGAGGACATCAACCTTGTGGGCAGGGCTTTTGAGCAGTTCCCTCTTGCCTATGCCCTTCATGCTGCCGATATGGAGGCAAGCTATTTTATGGAGAGGTAATGTCTTCTCTCACATAATAGCGGTACTCAAGCAGCAGGTCGGTCATTCGTCCGTAGCTTTTTTTGCCGTCGGACACTCCGCCGATTTTTAGTGTTGTATCTATTGCTTTTGCGGACACTGCCTGAGTTTTTTCGGTGGGGATAACTGCCTTCTGTCGGATATACTCCATATATTCCTCGCTTACAAAGGTATTGTCCTGTCTCACAAGAGGGGAGACAAGGGAGCAGAGCCGCAGATATTCATCATAGGGCAGGGACCTTTTGCAGGCGGACAGGAGATAGTTCATTGCGCTTATATGACCGCTGTATCTTACCTCCGGTTCCTCCGCTTCAAGGCAGGCTCTGTATGCTATAAAGCCTGCTTCGTCCTCTCGGATAAAGCCTTTTAAGTGGCTCAGCTCGTGCATTACGGTACAGGGCACTCTGGCGGGGCTGAGGGCTTTATTATAGTTTGCCTCGAGGGTAAAGGGGAAATATATGCCCTGCAGGTCAAAGCTTGTCATTACTGCGCCGTTTATTTTCTTTGGGTCGGGGCAGACGCCCTTCAGCTCGGGATATTCCTCCGAGAGAATGTTCATTGCACGCTCGGCGATACTATCGAAATTATCGGGGAGGAGCATATCTCCGTTTTCGTCACGGGATATCTCCTCCGCGAGAGCATTGGCGCTCAGTATGGTCTCCTCGCAAAGCGTAGACAGCTGCTCTTTGGTAAAGCCTGCGGCTCCTGCGCTGTTATGGTATTTGGGGGAAAATTCCGTTGTGCGGTAGAGGACAAAGCAGTTAAAGGTCTCGGTAAAGATTATGTAGATGAGCACCCAGCCGAAAAATATGCCGAAGCCTTTGAGAAACCTCTTTTTCTTCTTTACCGCTCCGATAACCACCGCAAAGGGTGTGGCGATGAGCAGGAGTATGCCCAGGGCGATGAGTATCTCACCAAGTGAAAAGGGCAGTATTCCCACAGCCGAGCTTATGATGTCCGAAAGGGGGGCAAATATCCGCTTCATATAAAAGTCTGCGGCAGAGGGGCTTAGTGCGGCGGTAATATTTGCGGCTGCGGAGAGGGCAAAGATCATCACCATTGCGATTATATTTTTTGAAAGCTTCTTCTTTTCGGGCATAGGTTCTCCTTTTTTCTTTGATTTTTCGGGAAAGGTTTTATTTTATGACAAATTTTTACAATAAGCACTGTGAGGATTATTATAAAAAATATCCTTTGATGTATGATTTTATTACGTCCTCTGATGGGCGCGTCAGGGCGCTGAAATTATTCAAGACCCTTTCAACGGTGATAATGTATGCGGCTTATATTATCCTGCTCGGGTTTCTCGGGGCTTCGAAGGATATGAGGATAATAAAGGCTGTGGCTGTTCCTGCATTTGTTTTTCTGCTGGTCACGGCGGTGAGAAAGGGGATAAATGCGCCTCGTCCTTATGAGAAATATCCCATAAAGCCTGTGCTGCCCAAAGCCACAAAAGGCAAGTCCTGCCCCAGCCGTCATACTGCCTGCGCTGTGGTCATCGCTCTTGCCTGCCTTTATGTAAATGTTCCTGTGGGGATAATTCTGCTTGTGCTTGCTGTGCTGATAGCCGTTTCACGTCCGCTTATGGGGGTCCATTTTCCCCTTGACGTTATATTCGGGGCGGTGCTTGCGGTCATTCCTGCAATTATCGGATTTTACCTCATTCCCTGAGAATGAAAATAGGGATCGGGGGACAGTTGGGACGGTTGGAAAATTCGGCGGTTATTACGGTGTATTCCTCGCTGTCGATGGTCTTTACGAACTCAAGAAGTGCGTCCTTTTCCTCAAAGCCCGTGTCCCTGCCGTAGTAGAGTATCATTGATATAAGCCCGCCCTTTTTGATAAGGCGCAGGGCTTTCTTTACCGCTTCAAGGCTGGTTTCCTTTTGGGTGTGGACGGTGTGATCGCCCCCGGGGAGCCAGCCGAAATTAAAGGTTATGCAGGAAACTGTTCCCTCAGAGGCGTATTTGTCCATATCCGTATGACTGCCGAGTATCAGCTCCGCTCTGTCCGAAAGACCTTTTTCTGCAAGGAGCTGTCTTGTGCTGTCAATTGCGTCTTTCTGGATATCAAAGGCTATTACCCTGCCGCTTTTTCCCGCAAGCTCGCAGAGATAGGCGGTATCATTCCCCCGTCCTGCGGTGGCGTCTATGCATATATCTCCCTCGCATACCTTTCCTGCTATCACGCTTTTTGAGATATCAAGGGCGTTAAAGGTTTTTCTCATAATATATTCTCTCTTTCCAGTCCCCAAAGGACTGCGCCAAGCGCTCCTGCATATGCTCCGCCTTCGGGAACGGTGAATGTAAGGCTGTGAAGCTGTCCTACCGCTTCAAGCACTGCTTTTCCTTCGGGTATCTCGGACATTGCGCCCACGAATACGGCGTTTGTGATATCCGTTCCCTTGCAGGCAAAGGCTGCCATTACTCCTGCGGTCTGGAATATCATATTTGAGATCCCTGCGGCTATATCGGCAGGGTCATGGGATATATGGCGGCTGCCGAAATTTGCGGCGGTCACATCTGCCGCAAGTCCGCCCAATGTGCCTTTGCAGATATCGCCCATGGTAAGGTCTACCTTTGCGGGGTTTCCTTCGGAGATAAGGCGGTTGAGAGCTGCGCTGTCCGATGTATTTACTGTAAGCTCCGCAAGTCCCGAAAGGGTGCCGCCGCCTACGCCGCTGCCGCCGATGTGGGTATAGTTATTTTTGTCGGCAATTACAAAGGCTGTGCCTGTTCCTATGCTCACGATGACCGCCTTGTCAATGCCGCTGAGCTTCACGGCTCCTCTGCCAAAGCAGCCGAATTCCTCAAAGCAGGTACGGGGGATATCCTTGAAGCGGTTTTCCGAAATGTCCGAGCCTGCTCCCGTAAGGAAAATATGGGCAGGAGGAGCGGTCATGCCTGCTTCGGAAAGCATTATACGTGTCTCATTTTCAAGCCTTTCTCCGCTGCCGTCGGCGGTGTATTTGCGGCGCGTAAGGATATTTCCCTTTTCGTCTGCGGCGATGAGCTTTACTGCTGAGCCGCCTATATCTGTTCCGAGATAATACATATTCATCAAAGTCCTTTCTCAAGGGGTTCGGGATTGGTGCAGGGGATATTTCTGCTCTCTCTTTGAAGGGGAGCTGCCCATTTTACGGCGTTTCTGATTATTTTCAGTACGTTTTCATCGTGATATATGGGGTATTCCTCGTGCCCCGGCTGAAAATAAAATATCCGTCCCGCGCCCCGTTTAAATGTCACGCCGCTCCTGAAAACCTCTCCTCCCGAAAACCAGCCCATAAACACGACTTCGTCAGGTGTAGGGATATCAAAAGGCTCGCCGTACATTTCTTCGTGGGGCAGCTCGAAATGCTCGGGTATGCCCATGGCAATGAGGTGGGAGGGGGATATGCACCATATGCGCTCCCTGTCGCCGTGCCGCCATTTCAGATTGCAGGAGGTGCCGCAGAGGGCTTTGAATATCCTGCTGTGATGGGCGGAATGGAGCGGGATAAAGCCCATTCCGCCGTTTATACGCTCGGTGACAAGGCTTACCGTTTCATCGCTCACCCTGTCGTGCGCCTGATGCCCCCACCATATGAGCACGTCGGTATCCTCAAGAATTTCCCTTGTAATGCCGTTTTTAGGCATATCAAGGGTGGCGTATCTGACCGAAATGCTATCGTCATCGGCAAGAAAATTACCGATAGCTTTATGTATTCCCTCGGGGTAAATTGCCGCCACCTCGGGCTGTTCTTTTTCGTGGATATATTCGTTCCAGATAAGCACGTTTATCATTTTGAAAGCTCCTCTGTGATGCGCCGGGCACATTCCTTTGCGGTCTCGTTCAGAGTCTTTTTGGACTTGGTCTCGGAGCTTATCATCTCAAGCTCCATAAGCACATCTTCTAAAAGGCAGGCGGTGTCCTCGTCGGTGCGTGTGTCCTCGCAGACTGCGGTGAGCTTGTCGTAAAAGGCTTCAAAGCTCAGCTTGCCGTTTATCATATCGGTACAGACAGCTGTTATTTTCTCGTTCATTTTCACATCTCCTTAAATACTTTCAGAAGGTTTTCTGCGGAGCTTTCCATATATGCCAGCTGGTCGGCAGCTCCGAAATGCTCAACCGAAAAGCTGCCCTTGTAGCCGCCAATAAGAAGCTTTTTTACAAGCCCCTGTATGCCGATATAGCCGCTGCCCGTCTCGCAGGGATACATTATCCGTCCCGAAAGATCGGGCTTGCCGTTGGTGTTGTCGGCGTTTGCACGTGAGCTGTCATGGGAGCGGTCCTTGAGGTGGACGTGGGATATGTATTTTTTTAGCTTCACATATGCGTCCTCGGCATTTTCAAGGCTGTAGGCAAAGTTTCCCGTATCAAATGTAAAGCCCAGTCCCTTTACATTTTCCATAAACCACAGAAGTCCGTCCGAATCGGAATAGGGGGCGGCAATATCGTCAAAATCCTCGAGAGTTACGGTAATTCCGTATTGCACGGCGGCTTCGCACATAAAGCTCAGAGCCTCTGCCATTCGTCCCCGGACAGCATCGAAATTATCCTCGGGGTTTATAAAGCCTGCCACCGCAAGGACGGTCTTTGCGCCGAAATATGCGGCTGTTTCAAGGTGGGTGTGGATCTTTTCCTTTGAAAGGGAGAATTCCTCGTGACCCATATCGTACATATTGTAGACCGAGGAAACGGACAGCCCGCAGGCGTCAAAAAGCTTTTTCTTTTCCGCTTTATCCGACAGCCGCCACAGGTCACATTCAAGTCCTTCATAGCCTGCTTCGCGGGCTTTTGTGAGCATTTTTTCCGTGGTTATCTTCTGCTGCTCGGCTCCCTCGTAAATATGCTCGAGGAAGATGTTAAGCTTCGGTGTGTTTATCTTCATTGTTCTTATCTCCTGTTATGAGTGATGAAAGCTGTTTGGCAACATCTGCAAACTGCTGTAAGGTAAGCTGCTCGGGGCGGATATTTTCCGAAAGTCCTGCGGCTCTTATTGCGTTTATCACATCGGATTTGGGTATTGCCATCGAGGAGGAAAGAGAATTTGCAAGGTTCTTTCTCCGCTGGGAAAAGGCTCCTCTTACCAGACGGAAAAAGTATTTTTCGTCAGATACCGAAACGGGTGGAGTTTCCCTGATATCAAGGCGTATCACGCAGGAATCCACGTTGGGCGCAGGCATAAAGCTGCCCCTTGAGACGTTAAAAAGCAGCTTCGGCTCCGCATAGTAATGCACCGCCGCAGTTACCGCGCCGCATTCTCTGCTGCCCGGCTTTGCGCACAGACGCACTCCCGCTTCCTTCTGCACCATTACCGTGATCGACCTTATGGGCAGGCGGCTTTCAAGGAGATACATTATTATGGGCGAGGTGATATAATAGGGGAGATTGGCACAGACTGCCACGTCAAGTCCGCCGAAATGCTCCTCAATGACCGCTTTAAGGTCGGTTTTCATAACGTCGGCATTTATTACGGTCACGTTGTCGTATTCCGAGAGGGTTTCCTCCAATATGGGGATAAGTCGGGTGTCTATCTCCACTGCCACAACCTTGTCCGCGCGCTTGGCAAGCTCGTTTGTGAGAACGCCCACGCCTGTGCCTATCTCGATTATTCCGAAGCCTTTTTTGGCGTTCCCCATTTCGGCTATCTTCGGGCATATGGCAGGATTTATGATGAAATTCTGCCCCAAAGCCTTTGAAAAGGTGAAGCCGTGGCGCTCGAATATATCCTTTATTACGTTTATGTTTGTGAGATTATCCATTGGTTTCTCCGATCTGTTTTTATAAAACCACCTTGCATGGCTTGTCTATCACCATACTGTCGGGTGTGACGGTGCAGGTATATGCAAGAATTTTTACCCCGTTTTCGGCAGCCCTTTTCAGTGCCTCGGCAAACCGGGGGTGAGTTTCACGGTTGGGGGTGAAATGCTTTGCCGTTTCCATCTGTATCACAAAAAGTATATAGGCTTCATAGCCCTCTTCTGCGGCTTTTATCAGCTCGTTTACGTGCTTTACTCCCCGCTCGGTGGGGGCATCGGGAAAGCGGCAGACGCCGTTATCCTCAAGGGTGCAGCCCTTGACCTCCATAAACATTTTCCGCTCGCCTGCTTCAATGTAAAAGTCAAATCGGGAGCTGCCGTAAACCGTTTCGGGGCGGATATATGTGACACCCTCAAACAGCTTCGGGATAAATTCCAGCGATGCCTTATTGGGGCTCTGGCTGTCCATATTTATGAGCATATCATTTTTATAAACGGCTATGAGGTCATAGGCGGTCTTTCGGGGTGAGCCGACCGGGGCTTTCTCCAGGATGACCCTTGCTCCGGGGACAAGAAGTTCCTTGCACCGCCCCGTATTTTTCACATGGACGGTCTCTACCTTGCCGTTTACCTCGACCTTTGCAATAAATCTGTTGGGACGGGAGATGAATTTCCCCTCCGCCGTTTGTCCGTATCTTATGGGTATCACTCCTTACATCTGGTGTCTTACAACGCCGTACTCATCGTCAAGGCGGTAATAGGGACAGGAGTAGTTTGTGCCGTTCATAAAGCGGTACATCTCGTCCTCGTCAAGATTAACAAGGCAGGTGTAGCAGTCGTAGTCCTCGTCATACACGTAATTGACGCAGGTCTCGCAGTTGGTCTGAGCTTTTGACTCCATTTTTTCGGTTCCTTTCCGCAGATTATTTTCTCCTGTCCGCTCTTACAAAGGGATAGCAAATTTCCTCCGACAAAAGCAGGGAATATTTTTCGGGTCGTCTGTAGGCATTGCCGTGGACCTCGTTCTCGCGGTATTCCCTAAGCATTTCAAGGTCAAGCTCAGCTATGAAAATGCCCTCCTTTTCTCCTGCTTCATAAACGCAGGTGTCGCGTGAACAGGGCAGCTCGGGAAGATAGGCAACACCGTCAAAAAGAGTGGAATGACCGTTGCAGTCGGGTTTTGGCGCGGGGTAATTGCAGGTGGCTATGGCAACCATATTTTCATATGCTCTGCCCCGAAGCTGGGAAAGCCTGTTTATCTCCATGGGGCAGGCGTTGGGAACGAGTATTAGCTCCGCACCCTTTAGCATAAGTATTCTTGCACTTTCGGGAAATTCCCTGTCATAGCATATCATTGAGCCGACCTTTACCGTTCCTTTTTCCGTTTCAAGGTCATTTACGTAAAAATCATCTCCCGGGGAAAGCCTTGCTTCATCTCCGAAATCGCAGGTATGCACCTTTGCATAGCTGTAAACAAGTCTGCCGTTCATATCAAAAAGGCTGACGGTGTTTCGGGGGAGGGGGTCGTGCTTTTCAAGGAATGTTACCGCTATCGCCATTTTAAGCTCTGCGGCAAGCTTTCCGAATGTGCTTACAAAATCGTCCTCCGATGAAACTGCCATGCTATTTAAAGCCGTGATATCCCGGGGGATATCATAGCCGCAGCTCCACATTTCCGGGAACAGGGCAATGTCCGCGCCCATAGCCTTTGCCTTTCGGCAGGCGTTTATGCCCTTTTTCATATTATCCTCAAGGCCGCTTTCGGGAAGCAGCTGGAGTAACGCGATTTTCAGCTTTTCCAAGTTTCCTTGCCTCCTTATATCCCATCGATCCTGAGCTGTATATCCTCGTCCTTATCCCCGTTATACTCCGCAGTATCGGGAATAAAGCGGTTTCCTATGCGAAAATCTATCCCTGCTTTTCTCGCCTGACTGCCCTGAAATTTTCGCTTTATAAAATACATTTTTCCGTCCTTTACAAACCGTGCGCCTGTCTGGTGAAAATAAAAGGGAATGTTTTTCTCCACGCACTCACGCCGCAGCTCGAGTATCCATTCATAATGACAGGGTCGGGCATAATGACCCGACTCGCCCCCCACCGAGACCTCCTCAATGCGCTCATCGAGATATTCCGAAATGTGAATTTCTTCAAGAATGGGGGAGACTATGACCGAGCGGTGCTTTATGGGCAGGGAGAGAAATATGGGCAGGCGGAAATCTGCTCTGTCCTGATTTTCAATGGTGCAGCCGATCATCACATTGTCATACCCCTCGCCCCAGTCGGCAGGGAGACATTTTTCAAGGCGGTCAATGCGCTTTGTGAAAAAATAAAAGTAACAGTCGCTCCGCTCTTTTATCATTTTCCAGCATTCTTCTCTCCATTCGTCGGCGTCGGACAGGAGAAAATCCGAGGTGAAGCAGGTGAATATTATTTTTCCCGAGGGTATTTTGTAGCTGCCGTCACGCTTTTTTTGTACAGGCATGCCGAATGCCTTTGTCTTTCGGCACAGACTGCTTGCCTCGGCGCTGCCGTACATCTCGTCCTGCCTGTAAACATAGCAGTATCTGCACCCGGGGCTTATTTTTGTACAGCCATGCCATGGGTTCCAGTCGGCGTAGATCGATTTGGAACTTTCCATTTTTCTCAAACCTCTGCAGCGGGTTCGTTTGCCTTATTGTCCATACGGGGATATCTTGCAAACATCACCCAGAACATCACTCCCGCAAGTGCAAGGGCAAGCCCCAGACCCGTATAGAATACGGCGATGAATGTGTTCGGCACCAGCCCCGATGAGCGGAGCCATATTCCGCCGCCCATCATAAACGCCATTATGCAGTAGGCTTTCAGGTCGAAGAAATGCCAGAAGGGACGGGTGGGCTCGGGATAGCCGTGTATCCGCTTTGTGTGCTTGAAGCTCATTTTGAAAAACATAAAGCCAAATGCACCGAATACCACAGCCGACAGCACAGGGTGATACCATCTGACCGCTTCCATTATCCCGTATGAAAGTATCCCGAGACGGGCAACGTTAACCCCGGCAAGAAGCCATACACAGCCTGCTATGGCAAGAAGCGTTCTTTTGCGGACGTGAAAAAGATGTTTTTCGGACATTTCGTAATGCTCCTTTGACGATAATTACAATGCTTTTTTTAGCAATGCGATGCATTCAACGTGATTTGTAAACGGAAACATATCCACAGGCATAAGCTTTTTAAGCTTGTAACCGTTTTTTATCAGGAAGAAAACATCTCTCGCCTGAGTTTCGGGCTCGCAGGACACGTAAACGATACGTTCGGGAGAGGTTTTTATAAGCTCGGAAAGAAATTTCCTGTCGCAGCCCGCTCTTGCGGGGTCGAGGATAACAACGTCTGCTTTGAGCCCCTCTTCGTTAAATTCAACAAGGAATTTTCCGCTGTCCGAGCAGATAAATTCCGCATTTTCCGTATTGTTGAGCTTAGCGTTTATCACAGCGTCATTTACAGCGGACTTGTTTATCTCGCAGCCGTATACCTTTTTCGCCCTGTCAGCTGCCATAAGGCTCATTGCGCCGATACCGCAGTATGCGTCAATGACCGTTTCTTTTCCCGTAAGCTTGGCGGATTTTACTGCAAGCTCGTAAAGCTTCTCAGCCTGAGCAGGATTTACCTGTGCAAAGGATTTGGGAGACATCCTGATACGCTTGCCGCATATGATGTCCTCGATATATCCCTTCCCGTAAAGCACCTCGCACCTGTCTCCCAAATTCATTTTGTCCGAGCGGTTCACGGAAAAAATGAGAGTGGTTATTTCGGGACATTTCTCCAGAAGAGATTTTACAAATGCGGCTTTTGAGGGAAAGTTCTCCGAAGTCCCCACGATTATCGCCATAATTTCTCCCGTGTTCCTTGCAATTCTCACAAGCACGTGGCGGAGAAAGCCCTTGCCGTTAAAGCTGCACCATACGGGAATTTTTAGCCCGAGAGCCGTTTTTCTCACAGCCTTGATTATCTTATCCGCCCTTTCATCATTAACGGAGCAGCGGTCAACAGCGACCACACCTCCCGTTGAGGACTGATAAACTCCCGAGACGCATTTTCCGTTTTTGAAGTCAAAGGCACCCTGAACCTTGCAGCGGTAGCCCTCTGGGTTGTCCGCAGCGATTATCCTGTCGGGGCGGCAGAGTCTGCCCATAAGCCTGTCAACCTTTATCTGCTTGAATTTGAGCTGCTCCTCGTAGGTCATATTGCGAAGCTGACAGCCGCTGCATTTTTTGTAAACGGGGCAGGAATTTGACTGCCCGTCTTTTTTTGTCTGTTCGGTCATTGCGATCATCCTCTCTCTGCATAGCTTATCAGCTTTCGGATATGCTCTTCAAGCATAGCAGCATTTTTATCTTCAAATTCTAAAACAGGTTGGGTCCGGTTAAAATTATTTATCAGCAGGGCTCTGAGCTTTCCGTCGGGATCACCCTCGGGATACCGGACCGATCCCCTTGATGAAGCCTGGAGCAGATCTTCGTTAAGCCTGTCCGTCTGCTCCATAAACGGAACGGAAAAATCAATGTTAAATTCATCGTATTCTATCTGTCACCCGCAGGAGACAAGCAGCTTGCGGATATTATCATTCATCTGATTTCCTTTTCGGCTTTAAAGCTTTAAAACTATGCGGTAAGCGGTACTGCAGCAGTATTCAAAGCCTTCTTATTCATTTATCAGTTCATCAACATCGGGCAGCTCTGTTTCTGCATTTCCATCGGAAATCTCTATATCCCCAACAGCCGCCTCGGCAAGCTGTGAAGCCTTTGTATCGGCAGCCTCGCCGATAGCATTCTGTGCGCTTTCGAGAGCTTTTTCCGCTCTGTCAACAGAAGTTTCACCGCCTCCGCAGGCAGATAGAGATGCCATGACAGCGGCAAGTGCCATAAATGTAATAAGCTTTTTCATAAGCGTACCTCCGAATATAAGAAATATCTCATAGATCTATTCAAGAACAAAGTCATAGTATTCCCCGCTTGCTTCCCGTATCACGAGAGAGCCGTCCTCGCCGCTTATTTCCAGGGCAAAGCGGCGAATGTTTCCGTCAGCGTCCTCATACTGAAAGCCGTACCCGGGAATATCCCCCGCAAATGTAAAACCAATAACCAGGGGCTTTCCGGGGGTGATATCCGGCGATGCCGCAGGATATGCGGAAAAGGTCATGACCCCTTCATCGCTGCAGTCCGTAAGCGTAAGCTCCAGTATGACAAATTCATTTACGGGAGTGTCCGATATGAATGCTACCTTTGCCTGTTCCTCGGACGGCTCGAAAATATCGTATTCATCATATCCGGCTGTCAGATCTGCCTCGTCTGCCCACTCTACACGTATCTGGGGCTCATTTTCCGACACTGCACTGTTAGTATCGTTGTACTCGTTTTCCGTGTCATTAACAGAAGTCGGCTCTTCCGCAAGGGTCGTTTCCTGTGTTTCAGAAATTACTTCGGAAGTAATGGAGGTGTCCGAAGCCGATAATTCAGTGACCTGTGTTTCTTCGGAAAAAACAGCTTCTTCACTTGACTGATTTGATGTAACTGTATCGGTAGGTGAGCTGACTTCACCGCCGCAGCCGGTAAGCGCTGTCATAACAGTGGCAAGCGCGATAATTGTAATGTACTTTTTCATGACCGGTATCTCCGAATGCAGTAATATCAAAGTCCCTTGTTAAGATATGCCTCCTGCTCGGGAGTGAGCCTGTCTATCTCAATATCCCAAGCCGCCAGCTTTCTTCTTGCAATTTCCATATCCACCTCACGGGGAACATCGATTATCATGCTGTCAAGTCTGCCCTTGTTCTTAACAAGATGAAGGGCACTCATAGCCTGCACCGCAAAGGACATATCCATAATTTCCGCAGGGTGACCGTCTCCCGCCGCAAGATTTACAAGCCTTCCCTCGGCGATGATGTAAATGCTTCTGCCGTTTTTCAGCTCATATCCCATAATATTGTTGCGTGCTATCCATGACCTTACGCAGTTTTCCCGAAGCCATGCCACGTCCACCTCGCAGTCGAAATGACCCGCATTGCAGCATACCGCACCGTCCTTCATATTAACAAAGCTCTTTTCGGTGATAACACCGTCGCAGCCTGTAACGGTAACGAAGAAATCGCCGATCTTAGCGGCTTCCTCCATTTTCATTACCTTAAAGCCGTCCATCACAGCCTCCATAGCCTTGATGGGGTCTACCTCGGTGACAATTACCGAAGCGCCAAGCCCCTTTGCTCTCATAGCAACGCCCTTGCCGCACCAGCCGTAGCCTGCCACAACAACGTTTTTGCCTGCAACGATAAGGTTGGTTGTGCGGTTTATTCCGTCCCATACAGACTGACCCGTACCGTAGCGGTTGTCGAAAAGATGCTTGCAGTCGGCGTTGTTAACAAGCACCATGGGGAATTTCAGCTCTCCTGCCCTGTTCATTGCAATAAGGCGGATAATGCCCGTGGTAGTCTCCTCACAGCCGCCTATCACATTGGGGATAAGCTCGGGGTGCTCGGTGTGGATAAGGTGGACAAGGTCTCCGCCATCGTCAATGATGATGTTGGGACCTGCCTCGATAACACGTGCAATATGGCGGTGATATTCCTCGTCGGTGGCATTGTACCAGGCAAAGACCTTGAGTCCGTCATGAACGAGAGCCGCCGCAACATCGTCCTGAGTGGACAGGGGATTGGAGCCTGTAACGTACATGTCCGCACCGCCTGCCGCAAGCACCTTGCACAGATATGCGGTCTTTGCCTCAAGATGAACGGACAGTGCGACCTTCAGCCCCGCAAAGGGCTTTGTTTCGGAAAATTCCTCCTCGATACCTCTGAGCAGGGGCATATTCTGCTTTACCCACTCAATTTTTCTTGCTCCGCTTTCCCAGAGCTCGGGGTTTCTTATCTCGCTTGTGTTTGACATATTTTATCTTTCCTTTCAAGTTTTTTTGTAGTGTGGGTGTTCGACAAATTGGAATTTGCGGGTGACGACCCGCGGCGAGACGTTCTGTAATTTATTCGGGCATCA